>JANPCA010000211.1:0-3673 GCA_031430715.1 Hyphomicrobiales bacterium
CAGATTGAGGCCCAGACCCGGGCGCTGAGGCCCCCCGCCGCCGACAACGAACTGACCGTGCAGGTCTATGTCACCGTAGCGCTTAAGTGGCTGATCCCCAGGCTCCATGATTTCGAGCGCCGCTTTCCGGACATGAAAGTAAGATTGTCCACATCTTACTTTGATTGGGACTTCGACGAGAAGAACGTCGATGTGGGTTTCGTCCTGGCGCGCAACAAGTCGTCCGATCACTACTACCGTACCTTGTTCCGTTCGCTGCTGACTCCCATCTGTTCGCCGGAATTGGCCAAGACGCTCAAAGCACCCCAGGACTTGAAGAAGCACAAGCTGCTCTATGTCTATACGGCGGAAGAGGACTGGCACATCTGGCTCGAGGCGGCGGGCGTCAAGGGCATCAAGCTTTCCGACCGCCTGGCCTTCGACAGCTATATCTTGGCCCAGGAGGCGGCCATCGAGGGCAGGGGCATCGCCATGACCATCGGTCCCTTTGCAACCGAAGAAATCAAGATGGGCCGGCTGGTGCAGCCTTTCCCACTCCTGGTGCCGCACCGCCACAACTGGCTGTTTGCCTGCAACGGCGAGCATCGCATGAAACCGAAAATCAAACGCTTCGAGGACTGGCTGGCAAAGCAGATCGCAGCTGATCCCTCGCTCGAGGCCTATCGCGAGAAAGGAAAGCAAACGTGAGCAGCGGCGACATCCAGACATCGAGCCCCGAGACCTCGCGCCGCGGCGGCAGGCGCGACGGCGGCGGACGGAAGACAGTCAGCGGCCGCCTCTCGGTCGCGCAACTGCCACGGCGCAACGTGACGCGCGCCTTCCCGCCGATGCAGATCGTTTCGGCCGACGAGATCGAGGCGATCCATCAAGCCTCGCTGCGCGTGCTCTCAGAAATCGGCATGGATTTCACATTGCCCGAAGCCCGCGACTTGCTGAAATCGGCCGGCGCCGATGTTCAGGACGAACGCGTGCGCTTCGATCCGGCGATGATCGAGGAACTGATGCGCTCGGCGCCATCAGAATTCACCTTTCACGCCCGCAATCCGGAAAACACCAGAGTTGTCGGCGGCAACAACATGATGTTCGGCACCGTCGCCAGTCCGCCCAACGCCTCCGATATGGATGGCGGACGGCGCTCCGGCAATCATGCCGACTACCGTAACTTTCTAAAGCTCGCGCAATATTTCAACTGCATCAATTTCCTTTCCGGCTATCCCGTCGAGCCCACCGACATCCACGCCTCGGTGCGTCACCTCGAAGCATTGCGCGGCATGGTGCTGCTCACCGATAAGCCGTTCCACGCCTATTCGCTGGGCACCGAACGCATCCGCGACGGCATCGAGATCGCCCGCATCGGGCGCGGCATCTCGCATGACCAATTGGAGCGCGAGCCCTCGCTGTTTTCCATCGTCAACACCAACTCGCCGCTGAAGCTCGATACGCCCATGCTGCGCGGCATCATGGAAATGTCGGCGCGCAATCAGATCATCTGCATCACGCCCTTCACACTGGCGGGCGCCATGGCCCCGGTCACCGTGGCGGGGGCATTGGTCGAGCAGAACGCCGAAGCACTGGCCGGCATGGCCTTCACGCAACTGGTGCGCAAGGGGGCGCCGGTGATCTATGGCGGCTTCACCTCGAACGTTGATATGAAGTCGGGCGCCCCCGCCTTCGGAACGCCGGAATACATGAAGGCGACCATTGTCGGCGGTCAATTGGCCAGACGCTACAACGTACCCTTCCGCACCTCCAACACCTGTGCCGCCAACGCAGTCGATGCCCAGGCTGCTTATGAAAGCGTGTTCTCACTGTGGGGTCTCACCATGGGCGGCGGCAATTTAATCATGCACGGGGCGGGCTGGCTGGAGGGCGGTCTCGTCGCCAGTTTCGAGAAATTCGTGCTCGACTGCGACTTGATTCAGATGGTGATGGAGTTCCTGCAACCTCTTGAAATGACAGAAGATGCCTTGGGTGTGGAGGCGATCCGCGAGGTCGGCCCCGGCGGGCATTTCTTCGGCGCTCAGCACACGTTGGCACGCTACACCAACGCCTTCTATGCGCCGATCGTTTCCGACTGGCGCAACAACCAGCAATGGCTGGCGGCGGGAAAGCCTGAGGCCTCGCAAAAAGCCAATGCCGTTTGGAAGCAGGCCTTGGCCGATTATCAGGAACCTCCGATCGATCCTGGGACGCGTGATGAACTCAACGATTTCGTCGAGCGCCGCAAGCGCGAGGGTGGCGCCCCCACGGATTTCTGATGGCACGCGTCATCGTCATCGGCGGCGCCAACGTCGACATCAAGGGCCGCGCCAGCGGCAACTTCGTCGGCGCCACGTCGAATCCCGGCGAGGTGACGGTCTCGGCCGGCGGAGTGGCCCGCAACATCGCCGAAAACCTGGCCCGCCTCGGCATATCGGCGTCTCTTCTGACCGTGCTGGGCGAAGACTCCAATGGCAGGCTGGTGCGCGAGGCAACGGCCGCGGCGGGCGTCGATCTCTCCCTGACGCTGACAGGTCCGGCTGCGACCGGAACCTATCTCGTCATCCTCGACCGCAAGGGCGAGTTGCAAAGTGCGGTCAACGCCATGCAGGCCATCGAGTGGCTGCAGCCGCAGCATCTGGAGGCGGTGGCGGATCGTCTGGCGGAAGCCGATTTGCTGGTGGCGGATTGCAATATCGGCGTATCGTGCCTCGCATGGCTCAGCACCTTTTCGGCCAAGCATAACTTGCGGCTGCTGATCGAGCCCGTCTCGGTGCCCAAGGCAAAGAAGCTTTTGAAGTTCAGACGCATCAGGCCGATCTTCGCCATAACACCGAATAAGCAGCAGCTCGAAGCCCTGACCGGCGAACCAGAGATTGGCGCTGCATTGAGAAAAATTCACACCTTGGGTTTCGAGAATGTCATTGTTCATCGTGGGGGTCAGGGAGCGGTTGCATCCTCACCAGCAGGACGGTTCGATGTTAAGGCAATCGGCGCGCGCGACATCTCCGACGTGACCGGCGCCGGCGATGCCGCCGTGGCGGGATTGGTTTGCGGCGTGCTGGAGGGGCGTTCCTGGTGGCAGGCCGCAACACTTGGACAGGCCGCTGCGTCGATCAAGTTGTCCTCGCGCGATTCCGTGTCGGTCGAGCTCAGCCGTGATAGGCTCAGGGACGTTACAGGGATTTGAATGGAACAGCACATGGCCTTTGAACTGACTTTGACCAATGAGGTTCGTGCCGCGCTCCACAAAGGCAGCGCCGTGGTGGCACTCGAATCGACCATCATCGCCCATGGCATGCCCTATCCGGACAATGTGACGACGGCGCGCGAGGTCGAACAGATCGTGCGCGATGGTGGAGCTGTTCCCGCCACCATCGCCATCCTTGGTGGCGAGGTGAAGATCGGCTTGACGCCTGACGATCTCGTCTACTTGGGCCGCGAAGGCCGCAACATCCGCAAGGTCTCGGTGCGCGATCTTCCTTACGTGGTCGCGCGAAAACTCGATGGCGCGACAACAGTTGCCTCCACCATGCGCTTGGCCGCCATGGCCGGCATTCATGTCTTCGCAACCGGTGGCATCGGCGGGGTTCACCGTGGTGCCGAGAAGACCTTCGACATTTCCGCCGACATGACTGAGTTTGCGAGCAGCGATGTCGCCGTGGTGACGGCCGGCGCCAAGGCCATTCTCGAT
>JANPCA010000212.1:0-18214 GCA_031430715.1 Hyphomicrobiales bacterium
ATTGTCTCCGGCCACCAGGATTTCGGCCTTGCGGTAGGCGGGCCTGTTGAGCACGAAGTCCGGCGTCTCCTGGCCGTCCTGGCTGTAACGCATCTCGTAGAACAGCGACTTGCCAAGCCCGGTGCGCAGAATCGTTTTCAGGAACTGCTTTGGGATGATCATGTCGGTATCGATGTTGACGATGTTGAGCGGCGCCGCGACACCGGTGAGCGTTTCGAATTTCTGCATGATGGTCTCCCGTTTCAGGCGGCTTGAGGCAAGTCGACGCCGAGGGTCTCCTCGGCACCGATCATGAGATTGAGGTTTTGCACGGCAGCGCCCGAGGCACCCTTGCCGAGATTGTCATAGATCGATGCAAGCAGCACATGGCCACGCGCGTCGTTGGCGAAGACATGCAGGCGCATGCGGTTGGTATTGTTCAGCACTTCGGGGCTCACGTTGACGGAGCGCTCGATATCCTCCAGCGGCGCCACCTCGATGAAGGCCGAGTCTTCATAGGCGGCGGCGAGGCAATCGCGGATATTCCTTGCCGTGGCGCGCTTCACCAGCAGTTCGGAGAACAGGGGCACGAAACCCATCATGCCCTGGGCGTAGTTGCCAACCGCCGGCTGGAAGACAGGCGCGTGGGCCAGTTCGGCATAGACCTGCATCTCGGGCAGATGCTTGTGGGCAAAGGTCAGGCCATAGGGCAGATAGGGAATGGCGGAGGCAGCCTTGGCCTCATACTCTTCGATCATCTTGCGGCCGCCGCCGGAATAACCCGAGACGGCGTTGTAGGTGACGGGATAGTCCGCCGACATGATGCCGGCATTGATGAGCGGGCGGACGCAGGCGATCAGGCCTTGCGGGTAGCAGCCGGGATTGGCGACGCGGGCCGCCGAGGCGATTCGCGCGGCATGGGCCTTCGAGAGTTCGGCCAAGCCATAGGCCCAGCCCTCGGCCACCCGGAAGGCGGTGGAGGCATCGATCACCCGCGTCTTGGAGGCCTGGTCGATCATGGCGACCGCTTCTCTGGCTGCATCGTCGGGCAGGCAGAGGATGGCGACGTCGGCGGAGTTCAGGAGTTCGCGCCTGGCGCCAAAATCCTTGCGGCGGGCCGGATCGATCGACACAAGTGTGACATCGGAACGGGGGCTCAACCGCTGGCGGATCTGGAGGCCGGTGGTTCCGGCCTCGCCGTCGATGAAGATACTGGTCATGGCGGCGCCTATAGAACGTATGGCGTGCCATCGCAACATGAACGGCAGTTAAACACCGGCCTCAGAAAAGGTTCATCGGCCACGGTCTAGAAAGGCATGCATCAACGGTGTTCGGCACCACAGACGCCGAACACCAAGGAAAACCTGCTTCCGCCCGGTCCAAGAATGCCCCCTCTCATACCGGATGGCACAGGCTCCAGAAGCCGGCCGCGAACAAGTTTCGCGGCCGGTTTTCTTATTTGAGTGCCGTGCAGCCGATGAACTGCAACTAAATAGGCTGCTCAGACCCGGTTCAGCGGGCTTCCCCCATAAAGTCATCATCATCTTGCGGGTATCCGGCTCGTCAGTTGCGTCGATATCAAACCGGAAACCTTGCAGGCAGAACCGGCCGTGTCCTCCCCTCCACGGCCGGTTTTGTATTTGGGGCCCAGTTGTGGCAGCTTGGACCGGGGAGGTTCATCATGTCCGCATCATCCAATATCTTCGCGCCCGACGCCGATGTCTCGAAGCCGGTCACCATGTATGGGCCGGATTTTCCTTTTGCCTTCGACGACTGGATCAAGCACCCCTCTGGCCTGGGCTCGGTTCCAGCCCATAGGCACGGTTCCGAGGTGGCGATCATCGGTGCCGGGATGGCCGGCATGACGGCGGCCTTCGAACTGATGAAAATGGGCCTGAAGCCGGTCATCTACGAGGCGGCGCGCATCGGCGGACGCTTGCGCTCGCAGAAGTTCGAGGGCGCCGACGGCATCATCGCCGAACTGGGCGGCATGCGCTTTCCGGTGTCGTCGACAGGTTTCTTTCACTATGTCGACAAGCTCGGCATTGCATCGAAGCCCTTCCCCAATCCGCTGGTCGAGGCCTCGCCATCAACCGTGATCGACCTCGAAGGCGAGACGATCTATGTCGAAAACATCGCCGACCTGCCGCCCATGTTCAGGGAGATCGGCGAGTGCTGGGCCAAGGCGCTGGAGGAAGGTGCCGGCTTCAGCGAATTGCGCCAGGCGATCCGCGAGCGCGATACGGCGAAGGTCAAGGGCATCTGGAACCGCCTCATTCCGATCTGGGACGACCGCACCTTCTATGATTTCGTGGCGACGTCCTACGCCTTCTCGAGCAAGCCCTATCAGTATCGGGAGGTCTTCGGACAGGTGGGCTTCGGCACCGGGGGGTGGGATTCAGATTATCCCAATTCCATGCTCGAAATCCTCCGCGTCGTCGCCACCGAATGCGACGAGAACCAGCGCTATATCGTGGGCGGTGTCGAGCAGGTGCCGCGTGGGCTTTGGAAGCTCTCGCCGGACAATATGGCGCACTGGCCCAAGGGCACGTCGCTCGAAAGCCTGCACGCCGGGGCGCCGCGCCCCGGTGTCACGAAGATCGAGCGCGCCTACGGCGACAAGATCGCGGTGACCGACCGCTGGGGCCATACCAAGCTGTTCGATGCCTGCCTGGTCGCCGTGCAAAGCTGGCTGCTGACAACTTACATGCAATGCGAGGAGAGCCTGTTTTCGCCCAAGATGTGGATGGCGCTGGACCGCACCCGCTACATGCAATCGTCCAAGACCTTCGTGATGACCGACCGGCCCTTCTGGAAGGACAAGGATCCGAAAACGGGCCGCGATACCATGAGCATGACGCTCACCGACCGGTTGACGCGCGGCACTTATCTGTTCGACAATGGCGACAACAAGCCGGGCGTCATCTGCCTCTCCTATTCCTGGATGAGCGATGCCATGAAGATGCTGCCGCTGCCGGTCGACAAGCGCGTGAAGCTCTGCCTCGAGTCGCTGCGCAAAATTTATCCCACGCTCGATCTCGAAAAGCACATCATCGGCGATCCGATCACCGTGTCATGGGAATCGGACCCCAATTTCCTCGGCGCCTTCAAGGGCGCGTTGCCGGGGCATTACAGATATAACCATCGCATGTTTTGCCACTTCCGTCAGGAACACATGCCACCCGCCGAGCGTGGTATTTTTCTCGCCGGTGATGATGTCTCGTGGACGCCGGGTTGGGTCGAGGGTGCGGTGCAGACCGCACTCAACGCGGTGTGGGGCATCATGCATCACTTGGGCGGCGAATCGCCGAAGGACAATCCGGGGCCGGGCGATCTGTTCGACGAATTGAAGCCGCTGGAACTGGGGGACTGAAGAGGCCCTTCCCTACAGTTCCGCCGGAGCCTTCTGCACTCTGTTCCGGTCAAGAATGGTCTTGATCTTGCCATAGCGCGGATCGGCGAAATAGTCCTTGCACTGACCATTTGCGTCACAGGTGAGGGCGGCACCCGTCCCGGTGTTGCGGCAGCCGTTGGCGATGACCTCGCCCTTCCAACCCAGCTGCGCGCAGGAGGCGGCCATGGCATCGGGGCCGGTCCTGGTCTTAGCGGGAGGCGATCCGGCAATGGCCGGCAGGGCGAGGGCCAGGATGATGGCTGCTGCGGAGAGGATAATTCTTGTCATGTGGAAACGTCCTTTACCGGGTTGTTCCCCCTTATGAGCGGGTCTGCCTGAACGCCTTCGCAACGCGGGAGTCAGCCGATGTGCAGGCTCATGTCAGATAAGTGGCGAAAATGTAGAGAATGAGGCCGATGGCGATCAGCGGTCCGAGAACCCGGGCAATGCGCTTGCCCAGTTTCACGATGGGGTCGTTGGCGTCGTCATCCGCCGCAGACCCGGCGTGGAACAGTTTTTCGCGTTCGCGTTCGAGGCGCGCCAGATCGCGGCGGGCCTCGTCCTCGCGGCTCATGTGACTTGCGCCTCGATTGCTTCCATCCCGGCGTCGGAAAGCCCGAAGTGATGGCCGATCTCGTGGATCAGGACATGGCTGACGATGCCGCCCAATGGCTCGTCGTATTCGGCCCAATAGTCGAGGATGGCGCGGCGGTAGAGGAAGACCATGTTGGGCAGGCGGCCCGTCTCGGGCGCCGCCTGGTCCTGGGCGAGGCCGATGCCCTGGAAGAGCCCCAGAAGATCGAAGGGCTCGGCGTTCATGTCGTCGAGCACGTCGCCGTCCGGGAAATCCTGGACCCGGATGACCACCTCGCCGCACAGATCGCGAAAAGCCGCAGGAAGCGCCTCAAAGGCCGCGGCGGCGAGGTCTTCGATATCGGATAGGGATGGCGCGGTGAAGCCCGAAAGCCGGTGTTCCGCCATCAGGGGGCCGTTACTGGCAGAAGATCAGACAGGTGCCGGACTTGTCGGTCATGGCCTGGACGGTGGTCAGGCCCGCCATGGCGCCGGTCACCAGCGTCAGGAACACGAGACCAAGAAACACACGGCGGAGAAACTTGGCATCCGCCTGAACTGTAGAACCCACTGGAAGAACCCCCATAAAATTGCGGCGTTTCACTTAACGTCTGAATCACTATAACGCCGCGGCGATGACATAATGATTAACGGTTGGTTCATCAACCGTTAATTCTCGGCGTAATTAACGCAAAGTTTAGCGGCTCTGACGCTCGATCAGCCCTGCTTCCTCACATCCACAAACCGCCCGGCCAGCGCCGCCGCGGCAGCCATCTCCGGCGACAGCAGGTGAGTTCGGCCCTTGTAGCCCTGGCGGCCTTCGAAGTTGCGGTTGGAGGTCGAGGCGCAGCGCTGGCCGGGCTTCAACTGGTCGGGGTTCATGCCCAAGCACATGGAGCAGCCGGGTTCGCGCCATTCGAAGCCCGCCGCCGTGAAGATGCGGTCGAGGCCCTCGGCCTCCGCCTGGGCCTTCACCAGGCCGGAGCCCGGAACGATCAAGTAGGGCTAGCGTCGAGAAATTTGAGCAAATCAGAGTGCTCTCTTGCCGCCGCTAGGAATTCGCGAAGAAAATTGTCGGAAATAAAACTTTCAATTCGGTTGTTGTTCCCTGCCCCGGCCTCTTGAATTAGCGACGCCAGACCGTCAATGAGACTATTGAGGTTATCCAGCGTAGCTCGTGGAATAGATTCTACAAGTTTGGACGGCGCATTCTCCCTAGAGTAACTATTAACAGCCTTCATATCCTCGATTGCCCGCTTCAAATTTCCTGAAAGATTCTGATCCATCTCGTCCGACGCAACCGGGTGAATTGGCGCAACCTTCAAATTAGTCATTCCTATGTTGGTCTGAACCGCTCGGTTATTACCCCTATCTGGCTCGGCCATCGCATAGAGCTGGGCAACAATTTTCGGTCGCCATAGATCAAACTCCTCAGTAAGTTTCCGAGCAAGCGCCTCGTCGCCGAGCAGTCTTGTTTGGTTTCGCATTTGCTCCGAAGTAGACTTGAGCTCTTCAATCTGCAACTGCAGTACTTCGCGATTCAGCGTAAGTTCTGCCCTCTGCAACTTCAGTTCGCGTCCTTGTAATACCACCGCAATAACAAGCCACAAGAACGCAAGGGGCGCGGAAACTCCAGCTGCGAAATCTCCAAAGGTGTTTGGCTTTAAGTCAAATATCTCAGACCAGTGATTGAAGGTCGTTAGAAACCAGAATACGAACGCAATCCAGACAATTGTCAGGCAAAGGCCGAGTGCAATTGGCCAGTGATCCTTGACCCACTTCATCATGGTGCCCGTCAACCCAGCTTCCTCACATCCACAAACCGCCCGGCCAGCGCCGCCGCCGCGGCCATCTCCGGCGACAGCAGGTGAGTTCGGCCCTTGTAGCCCTGGCGGCCTTCAAAGTTGCGGTTGGAGGTCGAGGCGCAGCGCTGGCCGGGCTTCAACTGGTCGGGGTTCATGCCCAAACACATGGAGCAGCCGGGTTCGCGCCATTCGAAGCCCGCCGCCGTGAAGATGCGGTCGAGGCCCTCGGCCTCCGCCTGGGCCTTCACCAGGCCGGAACCCGGAACGATCATGGCATAGGCGAGGTTGCCCGCAACTTTCTTGCCCTCGACCACCCTGGCGACATTGCGCAGATCCTCGATGCGGCCATTGGTGCAGGAGCCGATCCATACGACGTCGAGTTCGATGTCGGTCATCCTGGTGCCGGGCTTGAGGCCCATGTAGTCCAAGGCCCGCCACTTGGACTGGCGCTTGCCTTCGTCGGCGATGTCATCGGGGTTCGGAACGACTCCGGCGATCGAGACGACGTCCTCAGGCGACGTGCCCCATGAGACGATGGGCGGCAATGAGGCGGCGTCAAGCTTCACGACGCGGTCGAAGTGGGCACCTTCGTCGGTGTGCAGGGTCTTCCAGTAGGCCATGGCCTTGTCCCAGGCCTCGGCCCTGGGCGCCATGGGGCGGCCTTCGAGATAGGCATAGGCCTTCTCGTCGGGGGCGATCATGCCGGCCCTGGCACCGCCCTCGATGGTCATGTTGCACACCGTCATGCGGCCTTCCATGGAGAGATCGCGGATGGCACTGCCTCCGAATTCGATGACCGAACCGGTGCCGCCCGCCGTGCCGATCTCGCCGATGACGGCGAGGATGATGTCCTTGGCCGTCGAGTGCTTGGGCAGCGCGCCGTTGACCTCGACCAGCATATTCCTGGCCTTCTTCTGGATCAGCGTCTGGGTGGCGAGCACATGCTCGACCTCCGAGGTGCCGATGCCGTGGGCCAGCGCACCGAAGGCGCCATGGGTCGAGGTGTGGCTGTCGCCGCAGACGATCGTCGTGCCGGGCAGTGTGAAGCCCTGCTCGGGGCCGACCACATGGACGATGCCCTGGCGCATGTCGCGCTCATGGAAATAGAGGATGCCGAATTCCTTGGCGTTATTGGCCAGGGTCTCGACCTGGATGCGGCTTTCGGGCTCGGCGATGCCCTTGGCTCGGTCGGTGGTCGGCACGTTGTGGTCGACGACGGCCAGGGTCTTTTCCGGATGGCGGACCGTGCGGCCAGTCAGGCGCAGGCCCTCGAAAGCCTGGGGGCTGGTCACTTCGTGGACCAGATGGCGGTCGATATAGAGAAGGCAGGTACCATCTTCCGCCCCATGGGCCAGATGATCGTCCCAGATCTTGTCGTAAAGGGTGCGCGGGTTCGCCATGGCGTGGTGCCTCGGGTCAATGGATTTGGGGGTTCTTTAGCGCCTGGCTCCTCCAAGTCAAATGGCAATGGACCGGAACATGGCAGGCATTCGATGCGAGGAGACTTTACAGAACGGGCGCATGGGCGGAAGCTGCCGTCATACCGGCCGAGGGATTGAAGCCATGCAGGTCAAAGGATGTTGCCCGCTCGATTGCCAGGACAGTTGCGCCTGGACCGCCCATGTGGAGGATGGCCGGGTTACCCGCGTCGAGGGCGCCAAGGATCACCCCATCACGCGCGGCGTGCTGTGCGCCAAGGTGCGCGACTATGAAGAGAGGCTCACCGCGCCGGGCCGTCTGCTGCACCCCTTGCGCCGGGTGGGTCCCAAAGGATCGGGCGCCTTCGAACGCATCTCCTGGGAGGAAGCGCTGCGGACCATTGCCGCCCGCTTCAAAGCGATCATCGGCGAGCACGGTGCCGAAGCGCTCATGCCCTTCTATTACCTTGGATCGATGGGCGTGGTGCAGCGTCTGGCGCTGTTGCGCATTTTCAATGCCCTGGGGGCCAGCCGGGCCTGCGGCGGCGTGTGCGGCATGTCTGCGGCGGCGCTCCTCGGCGAAGGCCATCCCGTCAATGTCGATCCGGAGGAAACGCCCGAGGCGCAATTGATCGTGCTGTGGGGTCAGAATGTGCTGACCACCTGCCATCACCAGTGGCATTTCATCGACGAGGCGCGCAAAAAGGGTGCGCGGGTGATTGCCATCGATCCCTGCCTGACCCGCACCGCCAAGCAATGCGATGTCCACCTGGCCCCCATCCCGGGGTCGGATGCGGTGTTGGCCGCCGCCATCGGCCGTCATCTTCTGGAAACGGACCGGGCCGATGTCGAACTCGCTGGCCTGTGGGTCTCCGACCTCGATGACTACCGCGCCGCCGTCCGGCCCTGGACCTTCGAACGCGCCGCGGAGGCCACGGGATTGGAGGTCCAGCAGATCGCCGATCTGGCCGAGGCCTTCGCCAATGCCAAGCCGGCCCTCATCCGCGCCGGGATCGCGCCGCAGCAGACGGAAAAGGGCGAAGCTTTCGTGCGCGGGCTTTCCGCCATTGCCATTCTGGGCGGCCATTGGCGCCATCGCGGCGGCGGCCTGACGATCTTCTCCATGCCCGCTTTCGACAGCGGCAAGGTGGGGAGGCCGGACCTCCGCCTCGGCCCGGTGCGCAGCCTCGACATCGCCCGGCTGGGGGAGATATTGAACGACCGGTCGCTGGCGCCGCCAGTGCACGGATTGATGGTCTGGTCGGCCAATCCCGCCACCACCCAGATCGACGCACCCCTGGTGAAACGCGGCCTCCTGCGCGAGGATCTGTTCACCGTGGTCATCGACCATTTCATGACCGACACGGCGCGCCACGCCGATATTGTGCTGCCCGCCACGACCCAGTTCGAGCATTTCGATGTGCAGGGTGCCTGGGGACATCACTATGTGCTGGCCAATCTTCCAGCGGTTCCGCCCATGGGCGAGGCACGGAGCAGCGGCGCCATCATGCGCGGGCTTAGCGTCCATCTGGGGCTTGAAGGGGAAGCCTTCCAGGAGAGCGATGAGGCGATGGCCGCCCTGGCGCTGCCCGAAGGCTGGGCGCTGGCGGAGCTGACCGAAAGCGGCTGGCGCAAGTCGCTCGAACCACGCCCCGCCATCGCGTTGCGCGAAAAGCGGTTGCGCCTTGCGGACGGGGCCATCGAAGCGCCGCCCGCCAGCCCGCCCGGCCTGTTGCAACTGCTAAACCCCAAATCGCATTACTTCCTCAATTCGACATTTGCCAACATGGCGCGGCAGCGGGCCGCGCAAGGCGAGCCCGCCATCACCATGCACAGTGCGGATGCACAGTCGCGGTCGCTGGCCCATGGCGCCCGCGTTATGGTCCGGCGTGGTGAGGTCTCGGCCGCCGTGGCGCTGCATGTCAGCGATGCGGTGCGCCCCGGCGTCGTGACGCTGGAGGGCAAGTGGTGGGAGGGCGAGGGCTCCGCACCCATGAACCGGTTCACCTCCTCACGCTGGTCGCCCGCCGGGCAGCCGGCCTACAACGAGACCTATGTGACGGTCGAAGCCGCGTCTTAAGCCAACGGTCGAAATTCCTGACCCATCCTATCCCCTCTCCGTCATCCCGGCGAAAGCCGGGACCCATTGCGCCACCAGGCAAGAGCATCGCCGTTTCAGCATGTTGAACCATGGGTCCCGGCTTTCGCCGGGATGACGGGTTAGGGGGAACAAGCGAGTCGCTTGATCTGGCGTATGGTATTAGGTGCAGGCCCACAATCTTGCCATCTTGGCATGACGGAGTGTTGCGATGCTCAACCGCCGCAACTTTCTCTCCACCACCTTCTGTTTTGCCGCAACGCCCGCCCTGGCTCGCACCTGGTCCGAGCGGCTGGTGGCGGCGGCGCTGCGCCAAATCGGGCGGACGGTCATCTACGATCCGGCTTATGTGAGGCTCGCCTATCCGGGCGGCGATGTGCCGATAGATCGTGGGGTCTGTACGGATGTGGTGATCCGGGCCTACCGTAACGGACTTGATGTGGACCTGCAGATGCTGGTGCATGAGGACATGGCGGCTAACTTTGATGCCTATCCGAAATTGTGGGGTCTGGCCCGTACCGACCGCAACATCGATCACCGCCGCGTGCCCAATCTCGAAACCTTCTTCAGGCGCCGGGGCGCGGCGCTGTCCGTTACGCAAAATGCGGCTGACTATGCCTCGGGCGATCTGGTCACCATGCGGCTTCCGGGAAACCTGCCGCATATCGGCATCGTCACCCATCAATTGAACGATGACGCCTCGCGCCCGCTGCTGGTCCACAACATCGGCGGGGGCGCGCAATTGCAGGACGTGCTGTTCGGCTTTGATCTCACCTGGCACTATCGTTTCAGCGGTGCCGTTCCGGCGTGATGCGGAAGTCCGCTCCCTCGGGGAGCGTCTGGCCGCCGTCGACTACGATGGTGGTGCCGGTGATGTAGGAGGCATCGTCGGAGGCGAGGAACAGGGCGGCATTGGCGACATCGCGTGGGGTTCCGAGGCGGCCCAGGGGAATGGCACGCTCCATGGAATCGATAAAGGCCTGGGAGCGGTGCATCCTCACGCCATCGGTCAAGATGTTGCCGGGCTCGATGCCGTTGACCGTGACGCCGAACCCTGAAAACTCCAGCGCCGCCGACTTGATGAAGCCATTGATGCCGGCCTTGCTCGCCGCATAGTGGCCGTGGCCGGGCATGGTCACGCGCGGGCCGGTGATGGAGGAGGTGAAGACCATGCGGCCGTAACCTTTCTCCTTCATGTGTGGCAGCGCGGCGCGGGCGGCGAGGAAGGTGCCGCGCAAGTTCACGCCCAGCACCTTGTCCCATTCCTCGGCTGAGATGTTCTCGATCAGCGTCCAGGGATAGATGCCGGCGTTCTGCACGAGAATGTCGAGGCCGCCATAGTTGTCAATGGCGGCAGTGGCGGCGCGGTCGGCATGGTCTTGCCGCGAAATGTCGGTCTCGATGAAGTGGCCGCCGAGCCTTGCGGCGGTGGCCTTGCCTGCCTCGATTTCGGTATCGGCGATCACCACCTTGGCGCCCTCCTCGACGAAGCGGGCGGCGATGCCTTCGCCGATGCCACGGGCGGCGCCGATGACGAGGGCTACTCGATTGGCAAGTCTTCCGGTCATGCGAGCCTCTGGCGGATCTGAAGTTTCACGGTGTCGAGCAGCACGGCGGCGAGCACCAGGGCGCCCAGAATGATCTGGGTATAGTGGGCGGGGAGGCCCATCAAATTGATGGCGGTCTGAATGGCGTGCAGCATCAGCACACCGGCATAGACGCCGGGCAACTGCCCGATGCCGCCTTTCAAGCTCACACCGCCGATGACCACGGCGGCGAAGGCCTGAAACAGCATGCCGGTGCCGAGATTGGCGGTGGCGCCCGAGGTGCGGATGGCCAAGAGCCAGCCGGCGATTCCGGCAATCGCGCCCGCCATGATGAAAGTTGTGAAAATAAGCCGGTCGACCTTGATGCCGGCCCGGAAGGTGGCCACCGGATTTCCGCCGATCATCGTCACATGGCGGCCGAAGGGCGTCTTCACCATGATGAAACTGAACACCGCGAAACTGGCGATGGCGATCCAGGCGCTGAGCGGAATATAAGCTACGGTGTCAATGCCGATGAAGCGCAGGGACGGCGCCAGGTCTTGCGCCGAACGCCCGCCCGAAATGGCGACCACGAGGCCACGCACCCAAATGTAGGATGCGAGCGTCACGATGAAGGCATTCATGTTGAGCTTCACGACGAGCAGACCGTTGAGCCAGCCGATAAGGCCGCCGGCGGCGATGGCGATCAGCAGCGACACCGGCAGGGTTAGCCATTCAGGCGTCAGCGTATAGCCAAGCCCGATGCCGCGCGAGCAGAACAGGATGCCGGTGATCATGGCGGTCAGCGCTGCAATCGATTCCACCGACAGGTCCATGTTGCCGGCGATGATGACGATGGCAAGCCCGATGGCCATGACGCCGACGAAGGTCGAACTCTCGATGATGTTCACGAAAATGCCGAGCTGAAAGAAATTCGGCACGGTCAGCGAGAACACCGCCAGCACCACGATCAGCATGAACCAGACGAGATTGTCGAGGAGGAATTCGATGAGGGAACGCTGGCGGGTGGAGAGCATGGATGATCCGTGGACGGAGGAAAATGTGTGTCTCCCTCATGCCCGTCACCCCAGCGCAAGCTGGGGTCCCGCTTTCCGTGCGCAAGCCGAAGAAGCGGGATGCCAGCTTGCGCTGGCATGACGGAACTTGGGGAGGCTTACCCGGCCGGACCTATTCCACCGGCATGATCTTGTCGGCGGGCGTCTTCAGGTTACCCCAGAAGACGGGTTCGTCGACAGTGGCCTTGGTGATGACGGCGCCGGGAATCTTGATGTTCGGACCCCATTTCTCGATGGTCACCACCGATTCGAGCCCGAGCACCGTGTAAGTGCCGGGCTTGATTTCCTGCTTGTTCACCACCTTGTCGGCGAACATGGCGACGGCGGCGGCCTGGGCATAGAGCGGCTGTTCCACCTCGACGTTGAGCCAGCCCCTGCGGATCAAGTCGAGTGCCACGGGCATGCCGCTGGACGAAATCACCATCACATCGCCCGGCTTCTTGCCCTTGGCTTCAAGCGAGGCCACAGCCGCAACGGAAAGATGTCCCGAATGCAGGAAGATCAGGTCGATATCGGGATTGGCCACCATCTGGTCGGAGACGATGGTGCCGGCGTTGGAGGCCTCCCACTGCATGGCGGGCAACGAGATGATCTGAACGCCTGCGAAGTCCTTCATCTTTTCCTCGAAACCCTTTTGGATATCGAGGGTATAGGTATCCCCCGGGTCGCCCAGGACCTGCAGGACCTTGCCCTTCACATCGCCATTCTTTTCCTTAAGCAGCCGCTGGATTTCGCCCGCCGCCTTGTAACCGATTTCGATAGTACCGGCGACGGAGGTAAAGTCAGACGGTGTGGCGGTAATCTGGCGGTCGAATATAATCACCGGGATGCCTGCCGCGCGGGACTTTTCAATGGAAGGCTGGAGCGCGTTGAAGTCGACGGCGGCCAGCACGATGGCCGCTGGCTTCAGCAGGATCGTGTCGTTCATCTGGCTCTGCTGCAGGTCAGTCTTGTTGTCGGCATTCAAGGTCACGACCTCATAGCCGACATCGCCGAGGAACTTGGTCAGAGAGGAGACCGACTCGGTCTGGAACTCGTCGAGCAGTGTCGGCACCATATAATAGATCTTGCCCTTGGACTGGGCGAAGGCCGGGCTCACCAGGCCTATGGCCGCGATGCCTAAGGAAGCGGTGAGGAGTCTGCGCAGGCGGTTCATGGGACGTCTCCTTTGCTAAGTTAACTTGAGATAGCTGCCGTTTCTTGGGCGTGGACCCCGATGGCCTCGCCGGTAATCATGCGGACGACCTCGTCCGGGCTGGTCATTTTCGCCGCGACATCGCCCGCGACCCGGCCCTGGCGGATGACGACGATGCGGCCGGCCACCTGGAAGGCCTGGGCCATGATGTGGGTGATGATGATAACGCCGATGCCTTGCGCGGCGATCTGTTTGATCATCGCAAGCCCGCGCCGCGTCTGCTCGACGCCCAAAGCCGCGAAGGGCTCGTCGAGCAGCACCAGCTTGCCGCCCCAGTGGACGAAGCGGTTCAACTCGATGGCCTGGCGCTGGCCGCCGGAGAGGTTTTCGACGTTGATCCTCAGCGAGGGGATGTTGGTTCCGGCACTGGCGATGGCCTTGGCGGTCGCCTCATACATGGCGGCCTCCTGCAGGATGGGAATGCCGAAATAGGACTTCACGATCTCGCGGCCCATGAAGAAATTGGCGACCACATCGACATTGGTGCACAGCGACAGGTCCTGATAGACGGTCTCGATACCGGCGGCCTTCGCCTCGGCGGGCGAGGCGAAGAAGCGCTCGCGGCCGTCGAATGTCATCTTGCCGGAAGTCGGTTCGAGGCCGCCCGAGATGATCTTCACCAGCGTCGACTTGCCGGCGCCATTGTCGCCGAGCAACGCCACCACCTCGCCGCGCCGGACTTCGAAGCTGATGCCGCGCAACGCTTCGATGGCACCGAAATTGCGGGTGATGCCCGCGAGGCGGAGCAGGGGTTCTTCAGCCGTCATGCCATGGGTCTCCCGGCGCGATGATAGGTTGGCGATTTTTGTGAATGCAAATGATTTTTGTAAGCACGGACGGTCAGGCTTTGAGAACCGTGGCCAGTGTCCTTGCGGCAATGACCGCTTCTTCGGGCTTGAGACACATGGGATTGATGACGATCACATTGCGGGCGCGCCGCGACGGGTCGACGGCGAGGGCGGGGTTCCCTCGCTGCAACCGCAGGCAGATATGACTGGCGTCGAAGCGAGACCGATCGAGCTGGATTTCCACCACCGGAACGGTCCCCTCGTCATCTTGTCCCTGGATCACGGCGGCAACGCCCGGCCTGCCGCGCAGCGCGGCGGCAATGGTTTCGCAGGCCTTGAGCCAGCGGGCGTGGCGCGCCGCGTCGCCCTCCTCGACGAAGAGGCGGAGTGCGGTCAGAAGTCCGGCGATCTCCTCCTTGCCCACCTTGCAGCTGCGCCCGATGCCGTGCTGGGGGGCGCCGCGCAGGCGCTGCTTGTCGATCAAGGATTGTGGCGGCTCCCACAGGTCCCAATAGTTATCCATGTCGAGATGCTGCAGGGCGGCGGCCATGATGAGATCGCGCCTGCCACAGAGGATGCCTGAAGCTTGCGGGCCGCCGATCGCCTTGCCGCCGGAATAGGCCACCAGATCGGCGCCCTCGGCGATAAAGCGTTTGAGGTTCGACTGGGGCGGCAGTTGTGCGGCGGCATCGACGATGACGGGCACGCCGTGGCGGTGCGCCACTTCGGCCACTTCGCTCAAACCGGGCTGCGCGTTGTCATCGGCCACATAGTGGATGGCGGCGGTACTGGGGCCGATGGCATCCTCGATCTCCCAGGCCTCGGCATCGCGCACGCCCGCACCAGCGTAACGGTCGGGAAGGCCGACCTCGACGATCCGGGCTCCGGCGGCGCGCAGCGCGTGGTCATAGAAATTGCGCTGGCTGCGCACCATGATGATCTCGTTCTTCATGCCGGTTGTATCGGGGAGCCTGGCCATGCGGCGGGGATCGAGGCCGGTGAGACTGGCCGCCGCCGCCAGCAGCAGGCAGGCGGAGGCGCCGGAGGCCACGTAGCCGGCCTCCGCACCCGTCACGCCGGCGATGATGCGCGAGGCCGCGGCCTGCAGCGCCGCCATGTCGACGCAGGATTGCGAGGCTTCCACCATGGCGGCCGCCACGTCTGGGCGCATGATGCCGCCCGACAGCCTGGTCGCCGGACCCTTGGCGTTGATCAGGGTTGCAACGCCTAAGCGGTCGAAGATTGCCATGACGTCTCCGTTCCGGGGCAGGCATAGGAAAAAAGTCAAGCCGATTTTCGCTGCACCGCAAACTGGCGCAGGTGCCATGGCATCATGCTGCATCGTCATGATAGACGCCAGTCATTTTCTGAAGGGGCATTGACAGGGGGGCTGGAAGCGATATTCTGAATTGTATGAGAAATCGCTGGCTTGGATGGAAATGTCCCGGCCACGCCGGTAACGGGGATTCGTCCGCGCTCAGACGGTTTTGGCCGGCGGACCGGGAGTGGGGTGGCCAGAAGAACCTGCATCGGCGGACGGACAGGCTTTAGACACAACGCGACAGAATTGAAGGCGCGGCCCCAAGCCGGGGTCCGCGATTTCAAACCCCAAGCGGAGCTTGAAAGCTTCGGGGGACGGAAACGTAAATGCCAAATCAAATGGGAGGAAGTGTCATGATCAGACGTCTGCTATTCGTGCTTACCGGAACGGTTGCCGCCTTGAGTTTCGCGTCGGCCGCCGTTGCCGGCCCCGAAGTGGTTCCGGGCCCGGGCTTCGACCCGGCTTGCTTCGCGCCGTTCACGGCCGATACCAAATATCTGAAGTTCCCCAAGAAGGAAGGCCCCTACCGCATCGCGCTCGCCAACGGCTTCGTCGGCAACACCTGGCGCATCCAGATGATCAAGACCGCCAAGGCCTATGCCGATCAGGCGGATGTCAAGGGCGACATCAAGGAACTGAAGATCGTCTCCACCGGAACCGATGTCGCCGCCCAGATCGCGGCCATCGATAATTTCATCAACTCGGGCTTCGACGCCATTCTGACCATCGCGGTGAACCCAACCGCCTTCACGCCGGTCATCAAGCGCGCCAACAAGGCGGGCGTGGTGCTGGTGCCCTTCGACAACGTCCTCGATACCGAGGAAGTGCTGCAGGTCAACGAGGACCAGCTCGAAATCGGCAAGATGTGGGGCAATTGGCTGAAGAGCCACATCCCCAACGGCGGCAAGATCCTCGAAGTGCGCGGCCTGGCCGGTAACTCGGTGGACCGTGACCGCCATCTCGGCATCCGCGCGATACTCGAGGATCCGGCGGGACCGAAATACGAGATCATCGAAGTGGTCGGCAACTGGGATGACGGCACGGCCCAGAAGGTGACGGCCGACGCCATCGCGGTCCACAAGAAGTTCGACGGTGTCACGGTGCAGGGCGGCTCGACGGGCACGGTTCGCGCCATGATCGACGCCGGCCACCCCTTCGTGCCGGTGGCGGGCGAGGCCGAGAACGGCTTCCGCAAACTCTGCGCCGAGAATGCCGACAAGGGGCTTCTGTGCTCATCGGCCGGCCAGTCGCCGGGCCTCGTGGCGATTGCCATGAAGACGGCGATCACCGCACTCAAGGGCGAGACCCTGCCGCAATATGTGTCGGTGCCGATCCCGCTCACCGAGCACCCGAACTTCAAGGCCGGCGAAAACTATTATCCCGAGCTTGGCGACAATTTCTTCACGCCGAACGAATTCGCGCCCTGCGGCGTGAACATCAAGGCCACCGAGATCATGGGCAAATCGGAGGCCGACCAGTAGGAACACTCCGGGACAGATGCGAATCGGCGGAGGTGCTAAAGCCTCCGCCGGTCCTCTGCCGGATCGCGCCATGGCCGAACGCACGCCGCTTCTCGAACTCAAATCCGCTTCCAAACGCTATGGCGGTATCGCGGCGCTGACGGAGGTGGATTTCACCGCCTATGCCGGGGAAATTCATGCTGTTCTGGGCGAGAACGGTGCTGGCAAATCAACGCTCATCAAGATTGCCGCCGGCGTCACCGATGCCACCGAAGGCGAAGTCCTGGTCGAGGGCCGCACGGTCAATTTCCGTTCGCCCACCGATGCCATGCGGGCGGGCGTCGTCTGTGTGTTCCAGGAATTGTCATTGCTGCCCGATATGACGGTGGCCGACAATCTGTCGATGGCCGATCCACCGACGCGCGGCGGCTTGATCGATGCCAAGGCGCAACGGGCCCGGGCCGTGGAGCTTCTGAAGCGCGTCGGCTGCGAGGACGTGCATCCGCTTGAACTGGTCAAGAACCTGCCGCTGTCGCGCCGCCAGATGGTGGAGATCGCCAAGGCGCTGGCCAAGAAACCCAAGCTCCTCATCCTCGACGAAGCGACCTCGGCGCTGACCGCCAAGGACGTGGTGCGCATCTATGAAATCATCCGGCAGCTTAAAGCCGAGGGTGTGGGCATCCTCTATGTCTCGCACCGCATGCACGAGATCGAGGCCCTGGCCGACATTGCCACGGTGTTCCGCAACGGCCGCAAGATCGAGACCTTCGCCAAGGGCGAGCGCTCGGTGCGCGACATCATCCAGATGATGATCGGCCGCGAGGTGACGCATCATTATCCGCCGAAACCGCCTTTCGTCGAGGACCGCCCGCAGGCGATGGCCGTTTCCAACCTCACCTGGGGCCGCGAATTGTCGGGTGTTTCCTTCACCGCCGGAAAGGGCGAGATCGTCGGCCTCGGCGGACTCGACGGACAGGGCCAGCGCGAATTGCTGCTCGCCCTCTTCGGGGTGTTGCGCGGCGTCGAAGGAACTGTCAGCGTCGAGGGCAAGACCATGCCCCTGTCGGGCCCCCGCCAGGCCATGACGGCCTCGCTGCCGATCGCCCTTATCCCGGAAGACCGCAAGGTCGAGGGTCTCATGCTGCCCATGAGTGTGCGCGACAATCTCACGCTCGCCTCGCTGCAGCAAATGCGGAAAGGACTCGGCATCGACAGCCGCAAGGAAGGCGAAGCCGTCAAGGCCATGGTCGAGCGTCTGCAGATCCGGGCGCCCGACACGAATGCGGCGGTCGCCACGCTGTCGGGCGGCAACCAGCAGAAGGTGGTGCTGGCCAAATGGCTGATGACCGAGCCCGGCATCATCCTCCTCAACGATCCGACCCGCGGCATCGATGTCGGCACCAAGCAGGAAATCTATAGGCTCTTGCGCAATCTCGCAGCCGAGGGCCGCACCATCATCTTCTACTCGACCGACTATGCCGAACTGATCGGCTGCTGCGACCGGGTGCTGATCCTCTATGGCGGGCGTATCACGCGCGAACTCAAGGGCGATGAGTGCACCGAGCACAATCTCGTGGCCAG
>JANPCA010000213.1:0-22979 GCA_031430715.1 Hyphomicrobiales bacterium
GTGAAGCCAAGCAGCGCCACGTCATCGCGTCCGGTTGGCGGCGGCAAAAAGCGCACCGGCTTCGACAGAGCGATGCGATCGATTTCGGCATCGTGATTTGCCGTGCCGTCGAAGCCCACCACCGATTTGAGAAAGCGCGAGGTTTTGGCGCAAGCGACGAGCTCTTCCATCAGCCGCGTGTCGCAGAGCGCCATGCTGATTTCAGCCTTGTCGGCGATCTGCGCAAGTTCACCGGCCCGCAGCATCGGCATGGTATTGACCACCACCGCGCCGGCCTTGGTGGCGGCCAGCCAGCAGGCGACCATCGCCGGATTGTTGGCGGAGCGGATCAGCAGGCGATTTCCTGGCTTTACGCCGTAGTTATCAACCAATGCATGAGCGATGCGGTTGGACCAGTCGGTGAGTTCCTTATAGGTGCGCTGGCGGCCGTTGCCGATGAGCGCCACGCGATCGCCGAAACCGCGTTCGACCATGCGGTCGGTCAATTCCACGGCGGCGTTGAGCCATTCGGGATAGGCAAAACCTTCGAGATTAATGTCCGGCCACTCGTCCACTGGCGGAAGATGGTCTCGCGTGAAAGTGTCGATGTGGCCGGATGGTCCGAGCATGATGCCCTCCGTGCTATTGCGGGATGACGGCCGTCGCTTCGATCTCGACCTTGGCGCGGTCCTCGATGAGGGCCACGACCTGCACCAGCGCCATGGCCGGGAAGTGCTTGCCGATGATGCCACGATAGACGCTGCCGAGTTCCTTCAGCCGATTCAAGTATTCTTGCTTATCGGTCACGTACCAGGTGAGACGCACCAGATGCTCGGGGCCCGCACCGCCCACTTCCAACACCTCCACGATGTTGCGCAGCGTCTGGGCCACCTGATCGACGAAGTCATCACTCTCGAAATTCTGCTGCGCATTCCATCCGACAAGGCCGCCGCAATAGAGGGTGCGGCCCGAAGCGGCGACGCCCACGGAATAACCTTGCGCAGGCTTCCAGTTCTTCGGGTGCAGGAATTCATGGGGCGAGACGGTCATGGGTTTCCTCCCAGCACGGCGCGGGCGATGACGACGCGTTGAACGTCGGAGGCGCCCTCATAGATTCTGAGGGCGCGAGTTTCGCGGTAGAGTCTTTCGACCGCGAAACCCAAGCGCACGCCATCGCCGCCGTGCAGTTGCAGTGCCATGTCGACCACCCGTTGGGCCGCTTCGGTGGCGTAGAGTTTTGCCATGGCCGCCTCGCGGCTGATGCGTGGGGCGCCCATATCCTTCGTCCATGCGGCGCGATAGACCAGGAGTGCTGCCGCATCGATCTCAAGCGCCATGTCGGCGATGTGGCCTTGTACCATTTGCAAATCCGCCAAGGGCGCACCGCCGATCTGGCGCGACTTGACACGGGCCAGAGCCTCATCGAGCGCCCGCCGCGCGAAGCCCAGGGCTGCCGCACCGACGGTCGAGCGGAAGACATCGAGAACCGACATGGCGATCTTGAAACCCTCACCCGGCTTGCCGATCAGCGCGGCCACGGGCAACTCGACATTGGTGAAGCGCAGGTGGGCCAATGGATGCGGCGCCATCACGCCGATGCGCTCGACGATTTCGAATCCGGCCACATCGGCGGGCATAAGGAAGGCCGAGAGGCCGCGTGCGCCCGGTGCCTCGCCGCTGCGGGCGAAGACAACGTAGAGATCGGCGATGCCGCCGTTGGAGATATAGGTCTTCTCGCCATTAAGCACGAAACCGCCCTGCAGGCGTGCAGCCGTGGTCGAGATCGCGGCAACGTCTGAGCCAGAACCCGGTTCGGTCATGGCGAAGGCGGCGATGGTGGCCCCCTTGCGCGTCTTGTTCAGCCAGTCCCGCTGCGACGGCGTGCCGAACAGCGACACGGCGCCCATTCCCAATCCCTGCATGGCGAAGGCGAAATCGGCGAGGCCATCATGGCGGGCAAGCGTCTCGCGAATCAGGCAGAGGGTGCGGACGTCGAGCTTCTCGCCATCGCCGGCACCTGTGTGGATGAGCCAGCCGCCCTCGCCCAGCAAACGCACCAGCCCGATACATGCGGCATCGACATCGGTGTGATCGACGGGGAGATGCCGCACGCACCACGTCTCCAGCGCTTCGGCCAGTTCGCGGTGGCGGTCCTCGAAGAAGGGCCAGGCGAGGAATGTGCGGTCGGCCATGTCAGTTGCCCTCGAAGACGGGTTTTTCCTTGGCGACGAAAGCGCGGTAGGCACGTTCGAAGTCCTTGGTCTGCATGCAGATCGCCTGGGCCTGGGCCTCTGCTTCGATGGCCTGTTCCAGACCCATGTTCCATTCCTGATTGAGCTGGGTCTTGGTGATGCCATGGGCGAAAATGGGCCCGGCCGCGAGGCGGCTCGCGAGTTTCATCGCTTCATCTTCCAGTGCCGCCGCATCGTGAAGCGCATTCCAGAAACCCCAGCGCTCGCCCTCGGTGGCGGTCATGACGCGGCCCGTGTACAAGAGTTCGGCGGCGCGGCCCTGGCCGATGATGCGGGGCAGGATGGCGCAGGCCCCCATGTCGCAACCGGCCAGGCCAACGCGGGTAAACAGGAAAGCCGCCTTCGCTTCCGGCGTGGCGAGCCGCAGGTCCGAGGCCATGGCGATGATGGCGCCGGCGCCGACGCAGACGCCATCGACGGCCGAGATGATCGGCTTGCCGCAGGCGATCATCGCTTTCACCAGATCGCCAGTCATGCGGGTGAAATTGAGCAGGCCCTTCATGCCGAGGCCGACCAGCGGGCCGATGATATCGTGCACGTCGCCGCCCGAGCAGAAGTTGCCGCCGTTCGAGGCAAAGACCACCACGTCCACGTCACTCGCGTAGACGAGGGCCCGGAAGGTATCGCGCAATTCGGCATAGCTTTCGAAGGTGAGAGGGTTCTTGCGCTCCGGCCGGTTGAGCCGCACGGTGGCGATCCTGTTGCTTACGCTCCACAAGAAGTGTTGCGGCTTGAGGTTCGCAAGTTCCGTCATGCCTGTTCTCCTCGGCTCATGCGTTTCAGAATTCCGGTCATGACATCCAGTTCCGTGTCGGTGAGTCCGCGAAAGAGCGTGTTCACTTCTTGCTCATGTTCAGTGGCAAGCGCTTCGAACTGTTTGAGGCCTTGCGGCGTCAGCGTCACGAAGACCGAGCGGCGGTCGCTGGACGATGCGCTGCGCGCGACGAGGCCGTCTTTCTCCAGCCGGTCCACCACCGCCGTGGCATTGCCGTTGGAGACCAGCAGCAGCCGACTCAGTTCCGACATGGTGACGCCGCCGCGGCGGTGGAGGGCTGCCATCACGTCGAAGCGCGGCAGGGTGGTGCGGTGCTTGACGCGCAAGGATTCGCGCAAGGAGCGTTCGGCGGCGCGGGTGACCCCCAAGAGCCTGATCCACATCTTGAGGCGGCGCTTGGAGAGTTGATCCGTGTACGGAGCATCATTCATGCGCGGATCGCCTCCTGGGCGCGCTGGGCGAGGCGGAGCACTTGATCGCGCCCGGCGAGATATGGCAGCGGCCAGGCTGTATTCTTGTCGCCCTGCTGAACGGCGGCATGCAGCGTCCAATAGGGGTCGGCCAGATGCGGCCGGGCGAGGCAGACGAGGTCGGCGCGGCCCGCCATCAAGATCGAGTTCACCTGGTCGGCTTCATAGATATTGCCCACCGCCATGGTGGCAAGCTTCGCCTCGTTGCGGATGCGGTCCGAGAAAGGCGCCTGGAACATGCGGCCATAGACGGGCTTTGCGTCGATGCTGGTCTGGCCCGCCGAGACATCGATGATGTCGGCGCCGGTGGCTGCGAACATCTTGGCAATCGCCACCGCCTCGGCGGGCGTTACACCTTCTTCGCCAACCCAGTCATGGGCGGAGATGCGCACCGACATGGGCCGCTCTTGTCCCCAGGCCCCACGCATGGCGGCGAAGACTTCGAGCGGGTAGCGCATGCGGTTCTCGAGGCTGCCGCCGTATTCATCGCTGCGGATATTGGACCTGGGCGAGATGAATGAGGAGATCAGATAGCCATGGGCGGCGTGCAGCTCGACCATGTCGAAACCGGCGCGTGCCGCCATCGTCGTTGCCGCGGCGAATTGCGCGGTCACGTGATCCATGTCTTTGCGGTCCATGGGTTTGGGCACGGCATTGCGTTCCGACCAGGCCAAGGCGGAGGGCGCCATGACGGGCCAGTTTCCAGTGGCTAGCGGTGCATCGCCCTCCTCCCAGCCGAGCTGGGTCGAGCCTTTGCGCCCCGAGTGACCGATCTGGCAGCAGATCTTGGCTGGCGTCTCGGCATGGACAAAATCGACAAGCCGTTTCCAGGCGGCTTCGTGTTCGGGCGCATAGAGGCCGGGGCAGCCGGGCGAGATGCGGCCTTCGGGCGAGACGCAGGTCATCTCGGTATAGACCAGCCCGGCGCCGCCCTTGGCACGCTCGGCGTAATGCACGAAATGCCAGTCGGTGGGGCAGCCGCCGATGGCCTTGTACTGGGCCATGGGCGAGACGACGACGCGGTTCACCAATTGCATGTTGCGCAGGCGGAAGGGCGCGAACATCGGCGCGCGGCCGGGCGTTCCGCCGGCCTGTTTCTGGAACCAGTCCTCGGCCTGGCCCAGCCATCGCGGATCGCGCAGGCGCAGGTTTTCATGGGAGATGCGCTGGCTGCGAGTCAGCAAAGAGTAAGCAAACTGCAGCGGCGGCATGTCGAGGTAACGTCCGGCCTGCTCGAACCACTCGAGCGAATTGCGCGCCGCCGACTGCATGCGCAGCACTTCGACACGGCGTTCGTCCTGATAACGCTCGAAGGCCTGTTCCATGGTGGGTTCGGAGTGCAGATACTCGGCCAGGGCGATGGCCGAATCGAAGGCGAGACGTGAGCCCGAGCCGATGGAGAAATGGCCGGTCGCGGCGGCATCGCCCATCAGCACGACATTGCCGTGGAACCAGCGTTCGCAGATCACCCGGGGGAATTGCATCCACACGGCGGAACCGCGCAGATGGGCGGCGTTGGACATCAGGCTGTTGCCGCCCAAGTGCTTAGCGAAGATGCGTTCACAGGCGGCAACCGTGTCTTCCTTCGACATGGTCTCGAAGCCCCAGCGTTCCCAGGTCTCCGGCAGGCATTCGACGATGAAGGTCGCGGTGTTGCCATCGAATTGATAGACATGGGCCCACATCCAGCCGTGTTCGGTTTTCTCGAAGATGAAGGTGAAGGCGTCGCCGAATTTCTGCTGGGTGCCGAGCCAGACGAACTTGCAGCGCCGCACATCGATGTCGGGCTTGAACACTTGCGCATACTCGCGGCGGACGATTGAATTGATGCCGTCGCAGGCGGCGACCAGATCATAGTCCTTGCGATAATCCTCGACGGCCTTGAATTCGGTTTCGAAACGTAGATCGACGCCCAGTTCGCGGGCCCGGTCCTGCAGAATGATCAGCATGGCCTTGCGTCCGATGCCGGCAAAGCCGTGGCCGCCCGAGACGGTGCGGACGCCATTGTGGACCACCGCGATATCGTCCCAATAGGCAAAGCTGGCGCGGATGGACTCGGTGCTCTTGGGGTCGTTTTCCCGCATGCGGTTGAGCGCATCGTCGGACAGCACGACGCCCCAGCCGAAGGTGTCATGGGCGCGGTTGCGTTCCAGCACGGTGACCTGGTGGGCGGGATCGCGCAGCTTCATCGAGATGGCGAAATAGAGTCCGGCCGGGCCGCCCCCAAGACACAGAACCTTCATGATGCATCTCCTGACGGCCCGTTTCGCGCCTACAGAATGCCACCCGACTCATTTTATTTCAAGCTTGAAATTTCTGGCTTGAAATTTATGATCGTCGGCGCATCATGCGGGAGCCATGGATGAGCTGATTGTCGAACCGCAAACGGGCTGGGTGCGCCTTATCCTCAACCGGCCCCTGCAGCGCAATGCGCTGACCACCGTCCTGCTGGCGCGGCTGGCGCAGGCGCTGGACGGGCTTGCCGGGGATGACACCTGCCGGGCCGCTCTCATCTGCGGTGCTGGCGGACATTTCGCGGCGGGTGCCGATATCGGCGAGATCGAAACCAAGTCCAGCGCCGATGGCGCCCAGGATCCGCGCAAAGGTCACTGGGCGCGGATCAGGGCTTTCCCCAAGCCGCTGGTGGCGGCGGTCGATGGCTTTTGCCTAGGGGGCGGGTTTGAACTGGCCCTGATGGCGGACTGCATGGTGGCGGGCGGCACGGCGCGGCTCGGGCTGCCGGAGACCAGCCTCGGACTGATGCCAGGTGCCGGCGGCTCGCAACGGCTGATCGCCATGGCGGGACAGGCGCGGGCGATGCGTCTGGTGCTGACCGGCGAAATCATTGACGCTGCCACAGCCGAGGCCTGGGGCATCGCCGGATGGCGGGTCGACGGTCAGGCACTGCCACAAGCCGAAGCGCTTTGCGCCACGCTGGCGGGCCGCGCACCGCTGTCGATGATGGCGGCCAAGCGGGCGATCATCGCTGGTGGCGAATCTGGACTAGCCTTCGGCATCGAGCGCGATGGTTTCGAGGCGCTGCTCGACAGCGCTGACAAGCGCGAAGGCATTGCCGCGTTTCGCGAGAAGCGCAAGCCACGGTTCCGGGGCGAATGATGGCCAAATGCGTCATCGGCGTCGTCGGGCTCGGCACCATGGGACTGGGCATCGCGCTGGTCTATGCGCAGGCGGGCTTTTCGGTGCTGGCCACCGATGCGCAAGAGGTGGCGCGGGCATCGGCCAAAGAGAGGCTGGCCGAAACACTCAGCGCGAGGGTCGAGGCCGGCAAGTTATCACCCCAGTCGCGAGATGCGGCGCTGGCGAACATCACCACCGTAGACAATGCGCGGGCTCTTGGTCCCGCCAATCTGGTGATCGAAGCAATCGTTGAGGACATGGCGGCCAAACGGGCGCTGATTGAGGCGCTTGAGGGAACTGTATCTCGTGAGTGTGTACTCGCTACCAACACGTCATCACTTTCGGTGGCGGCCATCGCCAGTAGCATGATATGGCCCGAGCGCCTGATCGGACTGCATTTTTTCAATCCTGCGCCGGTCATGAGACTGGTGGAACTGGTGGCCCACGGCGGCACAGCGCCTGGCGCGATGGCGCTGGCGCGGCATGTCACGGAGGCCGCCGGCAAGACAGTGATCGCCTGCCCCGACCGGCCGGGCTTCATCGTCAATCGCTGTGCGAGGCCGTACTACGGCGAGGCCCTGGCTCTGCTCGAAGAGGGCCGCAGTGCTTCGGACATCGATGCCTCCATGATGGCGGCGGGCTATCGCATCGGTCCCTTCGGGCTCATCGATTTGATCGGCGCCGATATCCATCTGGCGGCGACGCAAGGTCTTTCACAAGCGATGGGCGGCCACCCGCGCTACCACGTGTTCGAGGTCTTGAAGGCACAGGTTCGGAAAGGCGATCTGGGGCGCAAATCGGGGCGTGGTTTTATTTTCCCCGCAACGCCAGGCGCCGTACCCAATGACGCCGGGGACATCGCGTTTCGCATCGAGGCGACACTGGCCAACGAGGCGGCAAGCCTTCTGGCCGAGGGCGGCACCGATGAAGCCGGCATCGACACGGCGATGAAACTCGGTCTCAACTTTCCGCGCGGGCCTTTCGAGTCGGCCCGATACCATGGGCTGGAGCGGATTCGTGCAAAGCTGGGAGACCTCGAAGCGGCTTCGCCAAACTATCTTAAAGGGCGCTACATCCCTTCATCGGCGCTGGTGCTGTTGACGTAATCAGAACTTTGGTGTCTCGCGCTGCCGGAAGGCGGCAAGCCCGGTTTTGAGATCGCCGCTGGCGGCGGCCACCATGCCGGCCAGGGCTTCAAGTGTGCGCTCCGTCTCCTCGCCCTCGGCGGCGTTGATCAGCAGCTTGGCGGCCTGGGTGGCGGCGGGGCCGCGCATTGCAAGGCGCGCCGCCATTTCTCTCGCAGCCGCAAGGGAACGCCCGCGTGGCACGACGTGATCGACGAGGCCCAGTATACGTCCTTCCTCGGCGGTGAATATCTCTCCGGCCAGCGCCATGCGGCGCACCGTCTGGGCGCCGAAGCGGCGCACGGCGCGCTGCGTGCCCGACCAACCCGGAATGATGCCGAGGCCGGTTTCGGGCGAACCCAGTTTCACGTGGTCCTCGGCGATGCGAAAATCGGCGGTGGCGGCGAGTTCGAGGCCGCCTCCCAGCGTATGGCCGTTCAAGGCCGCGATCAGCGGCTGACGCAGACGGGCCAGCGCATCGAAGGCGCGATGGCCGTGGCGGACCCAGGCCATGCCGAAGTCCTGGGCTGAGAGACCCGACCAGGCTTCGATGTCGCCACCCGCGCAGAAGGATTTTTCGCCCTCGCCGGTGATGATGGCCACACGGACATCTGTGGCAGTCTCAACCAGATGAGCGGCGCGCTCCAGCGCCAGAACCATGTCATAGTCGAGCGCGTTGAGTTTCTCGGGCCGCGCCAAGGTGATGATGGCGAGTTGGTTCCCGGTCTCGAGCCGGATGCGGGCATCGCCGGTGTCAATCATGCAGCGTCAGCCCCATGATGGCGGGGTCGAACAGCCGCTTGTCCATCTCCTTTAACCGCGGCGAAACGATCAGCGGGAACTCGGCCTGATCGAGGATGTTCGCCTGCAATTCGACGCCCGGCGCGATCTCGGTGACGGCGATCCCCTCAGGCGTCAGTTTCAGCACGCAGCGTTCGGTGACATAGGTGACATCCTGTCCCTGCAGCACGCCGCGCGGTCCTGAAAACGACACCTGCTCCACTTCCTTCACCAGCTTTTTCACCTTGCCTTCCTTTTCGATGCGCAGCTTGCCATTGACGATGTCCATCTTCGCTCCGGCATTGTAATAGCCCGAGTAGACGATCTTGCGGGCCCTGGCGGTGATGTCGACGAAACCTCCGGCACCCGCCGTCACATGCGGCCGGACGCCGAGCTTCGAAACGTTCACCGAGCCATGGCTGTCGATCTGCAGGAATGACAGGAGCGCGCAATCGAAGCCCGCCGCCTGGAAGTAAGTAAACTGGTAAGCAGAGGGCACGAAAGCCTCGGCGTTCGACGCGCAGCCGAACTGGAAGTCGAGCAGCGGCACGCCGCCGACGGCCCCTTGCTCAATCACCCATGTCGCCTTGCCGTGCAGGCCCTCCTCGATGAAGATGCGCGGCACGTTGGCGGAAACGCCGAAACCCAGATTGACGGCCCAGCCGGGTTTCAACTCCTGCGCCACGCGCCGCGCGATGGCCTTGGCCGTACCGAACTCCATGAGCGCGAACGTGTTGACCGGCTTGAACACTTCGCCGGAGATGGCCGGGTCGTAAGGCGTCTGGGTCGTTTGCCATTGGTCCGGTGCTTCGACGATATAGTCTACAAGGATGCCCGGCACGCGCACCTGGTGCGGCTTGATGGTTTCGTTCTCGGCGATGGTTCTCACTTGCGCGATGACGATGCCGCCATTGTTGTGGGCGGCGAGCGCCAATTCCATGGCGCCCAGATAAGCGCCCTCCTGCTCGAAGCTCATATTGCCGCGCTCGTCGCAGGCGCTGCCGCGGATGATCGCCACGTGCGGCACGATGGCCGGGAAATAGAGCCATTCCTCGCCATCGAATGCGATTCTGCGCACGATGGGCGCTTCGGCCGCCCGGGCATTCATGGCGCAGCCTTCTTGGGTTGGATCGACAAACGTATCCAGACCAACCTTGGTGATGACGCCGGGGCGCTTGGCGGCGGCCTCGCGCATCATATCGAACACGATGCCAGACGGCACATTATAGGCGGCGATCTCGTTGGCGCCGAGCATCCGCCAAATCGCCGGCGGCTCCGAAGTCGATGGCCCCGATGGGTAAGAGCCGGCGATGATGCGCGCAATGAGGCCCGGCTTGGCGATGTGCTCGACACCCTTGATGCCGAACATGTCGCCCGCCGCTATTGGGTGCAGCATGGTGAGGCCGCGCGGATGCTGCTCGCGGTCAAAACGCTCTCCCAATGCCTTCAGCACGGCATCGGGGCAATTGAGCCCCGAGGAGGAATTGACGGCGACGGCGGCGCCATCTGGAATGGCCTTCACGGCTTCGGCGGCGGATAGGATTTTCGGCATGGATGTCACCTATTGCCGCGGATCATGCCGGCGGCCTTTTCTGCGATGGCGATGGTGGGGGCGTTGGTGTTCGATGAGACGACCTCGGGCATGATCGAACTGTCGCAAACGCGCAAGCCTTCGATACCGCGTACCCGCAGTTGCGGATCGACGACCGCCAATTCGTCACGGCCCATCTTGCAGGTGCCGACCGGATGGTAGGATGATCGCGCGTTGGCGCGGGCCAGGTCCTCGTAGTCCTTCTTCGTCTTGGCACCCGGCCCGGGGAAATGTTCCGCGGCGACGTCGTTCTTCATGGCGCGCGTATGACCGACGTCCTGGGTGATCTTGATACCTTCGATATGGCGCTCGAGATCATAGGGCTCGGCAAAGGAGTTCGGATCGATCAGGGGCGCATCGGCCGGGTTTGCCGAACGCAATTTCACCTGGCCCCGCGAGCGCGGGCGCACCTGATAGGAATTGCATGTGGCACCATTGCCGCCCGGCACGGTGCCGACCCCTTCCTCGACACCGGCACCCGCCAGAAAGTGAAACTGCAGGTCAGGAGTCTTTTCGGTTCGGTCGCCCCACCAGAAGGCCCCGGCTTCGACGATGTTGGAGGCGACGGGACCTGACTTGAACATCATGTATTGCAGGCCAGCCCAGAGCTGCCAGTGTTTCTTCTTATATTTGTCATAGGAATGCTCTCCGTTCAGCACCCAGGTTACATCGGTCGAGAAGTGATCGTGGAAATTCCCGCCGACGCCGGGCAGGTCGTGTGCGACCTGAACGCCCACCTCCTTGAGGTGAGCCGCCGGGCCGATGCCCGACAGCATCAGGAGCTTGGGCGAGCCGATGGCACCGGCCGTGACGACGACTTCGACCGCCGCGTCGATGCGCTGCAAGCCGCCGCCTACGACGATCTCGATCCCCTTGGCGCGGCCACTCTCGATGATGATGCGATTGACCAGGACGCCAGTGCGCAGCGTGAGGTTGGGGCGGTTGAGAACCGGCTTCAAGTATCCCACGGCGGCGCTGCACCGCCTGCCATTGAGGATGGTGGTCTGATAGAGACCGGTTCCTTCCTGCACGCCGGAATTGAAGTCCGGATTATAAGGCATGCCGATCTCCATGCAGCCCTGCACATAAGCGCGCGAGACGCGATTGGGTTCCTGCAGATCGGAAACGCCGAGCGGGCCATCGATGCCATGCCCGGTGCCGCCAAGCCGCGTGTTGCCCTCCGACTTCACGAAATACTGTTTCAGATCGCTCCAACTCCAGCCATCGCAGCCGTGGTTATTCGCCCAGCCGTCGTAATCCTCGGGGCAGCCTCGCGTGTAGATTTCGGCATTGATGGAACTGCCGCCGCCCAGCACCCGGGCCTGCGGATAGACGGCGACGCGGTTGTTGGCATGGCGGAGCGGAGCTGTCTCGTAGCCCCAGGTGAGCGGGCCCGCCGTCATCTTGAAGAAGCCCACCGGCATGTGAATGAAGGGGTCGGTGTCCCTGGGGCCCGCCTCGACGACCAGCACCTTGGCTCCAGGAATTTCCGAGAGCCGCGCGGCCAATACGCAGCCCGCCGAGCCCGCGCCCACAATCACGTAATCATACATCCGCCCGTCCCACCGGCCTTCGCCAAGCGCCGCAGGGGACTTATAAATAACTGTCTGGTTAATTCAAGGGGCGGCCGGTCGGTTCTTCAAATGCGGGCGCCCGAGGGTCCGTCGAACAAATAGATGCGGGCTGGATCGAAGATCAACCCGATGGGAGTCTCGAGCTCCTGCCTGAAACCGCGGGCCCCCTTGGCGACGACCAGTTGTTCGCCGGCCCAGGCGGCAACAAGCGTCTGGTCACCGGTCGGCTCCAGCGAATAGAGCTTGGAGTTGAGGCTGGCCATGCCCGCTTCGCCGGCCGAAATATCCTCCGGGCGGATGCCGAGCACGACATTCTTGCGGCTGCCCTTGGCCACGCCCTCGACGCGCGTGGCGGGTCCGGTGAAGGCGCCGTTGTCGATGTCGCCCTTGATCAGGTTCATGGGCGGCGAACCGATGAAGCCGGCTACGAAGATATTGGCCGGATTGTTATAGACCTCGTCGGGCGTGCCGAGCTGCTGGATCTTGCCCTTGTTCATGATGGCGATGCGGTCGGCGAGCGTCATCGCCTCGATCTGGTCATGGGTCACATAGATGGTGGTGGTTTCGAGCTGGCGCTGGATGTGCTTCAACTGGGCGCGCATGGTGAGGCGCAGCTTGGCGTCGAGATTCGACAGAGGCTCGTCCATCAGGAAGACGCGGGGGTGGCGGACGACGGCGCGGGCCAGGGCGGCGCGCTGGCGCTGGCCGCCCGAGAGCGCCCGCGGCTTGCGGTCGAGCAAGTCGCCAAGCTCGACGATTTCGGCAGCCTGGCGCACCAGCCGGTCATGATCGGCCTTGGGGATGTCGCGCATGCGCAGCGGAAAGCGGATGTTCTCGTAGATCGTCATGTTGGGGTAGAGCGCATAACTCTGGAACACCATGGCGACATCACGGTCGCGGGCATCGACATCGTTGACGGACTCGCCGTCGATCAGAATCTGGCCGCCTGTCGGGTCTTCGAGGCCGGCGACCATGCGCATGGTGGTGGTCTTGCCGCAGCCCGAGGGTCCGAGAAACACCATGAATTCCTTGTCGCGGATCTCCAGGTCGATGGCATCGACGCCGACCACCGGGCCCCAGGACTTGGAGATTTTCCGCAGACTGATCGATGCCATGCTGTTTCCCGCTTTTTCCTTGCCGCGGATCGAGCCGTGGCACAGATTCCCAGCCATCACGCCGCAGCTTGCTGCCACGCAATCATGTTCCTCGCGCCATGAGTTTCATAAAACTGAAACAATTGCAAGAAATGAATTCATATGTTTCGTATTTAAGGCGGGGTTTCAGCGCCAGTCGCCGCTGATTTGGGTGAAGCCGGTGGGGAAGCCCTGCTTTCGCAAACGCAAAATGCTTGCTGCATCTGCGAATGCGATGGGAGCGAGCAAACAATACTTATTGACATCGCTGCGAACAAAAGTATCTAATTAGACCCAGGTCAGGAACGGGAGATGCGCATGGCGGCTCAGGATATTTCGCGGGCGAAACGGACAATCGGCCCCACCACGGGATTGGCGGTCGATCTTGCCCGGCGGCTCGAAAGCACCGGCAGGCCAATCCGTGTCGGCCTCATCGGCTGCGGCGAAATGGGCACCGACATCGTGACCCAATGCCAGCAGATGGCCGGCATCACCGTTGCGGCCATCGCCGAAATCCGACCCGAAGGCGCTAGGAAGGCGCTCGGCATCGCCGGCCGCGCCGATGAAGGCGTCATAGTCGAGAATGCAAAGGGCTTCGCCGCCGCCGTCGAAGCCGGAAGGGCCGCCATCACCACCGACGCGCAACTGATCTGCACCAGCGAACACGTCGATGTCGTGGTCGACGCCACCGGCAAGCCCGCCGTGGGCGCCGCCATCGGCTTGACCGCCATGGAACACGGCAAGCATCTGGTGATGATGAATGTCGAAGCCGACGTCACCATCGGCGCCTATCTGCAGCGCGAGGCCAGGCGCCTCGGTGTCGTCTATACGCTGGGGGCCGGCGATGAACCAAGCTCCTGCATGGAACTCATCAACTTCGTCACCGCTCTCGGCTACCCCATCGTGGCGGCGGGCAAGGGCAAGAACAATCCGCTCAATTTCGATGCCACGCCCGACCTCTACATGGAGGAAGCCAAGCGCCGCAACATGAACCCGCGCATGCTGGTCGAGTTCGTCGACGGTTCCAAGACCATGGTGGAAATGGCGGCCATCGCCAATGCCACCGGGCTTGTGCCGGATAAGCCTGGCATGCATGGACCGGCGGCAACCCTTGCGGAGCTTGAGAATGTCCTGTGCCCCATCGCCGATGGCGGCGTGCTGTCCAGGAAGGGCGTCGTCGACTATTCGGTCGGCAAAGGTGTTGCGCCCGGCGTTTTCGTCATCGCCGAGATGTCGCATCCCCGGCTGCGCGAGCGCATGCATGACCTGAAGCTTGGGGCCGGTCCCTATTTCCGTTTCATCCGCCCCTATCACCTCACCAGCCTCGAGGTGCCGCTGTCCTGCGCCCGCGCTGTTCTCTACAAAACCGCCGACATGGTGCCGCTCGATGTGCCGAGTGCGGAGGTTTGCGCGGTGGCCAAGAAGAACCTGGTTCCGGGCGACAAGCTCGATGCCATCGGCGAATATACCTACCGCGCCTGGATCATGACGGTGGGCGACGCTGTCACCGCCAATGCCGTGCCCTGCGGCCTCCTCGAAGGTGGCAAGGTGACCAAGCCCATCGCCAAAGGGGAACTCCTGACCTACGCCAATTGTGCCGTCGATCCCAACTCCGGCATTGTGCTCCTGCGCAAGCGCCAGGACGACATGCTGAAGGGCGCTGCGGCATGAGTGCGAAGAAGAAGGCCAACGCCAGGCCCTTCTACCAGAGTCATGATGCCGTGGCGCTGAAGGAAGCGCTGCGCCGCATGTACCTGATCCGCCGCTTCGAGGAAGGCGCGGAAGAGGCCTATATGCGCGGCCTCATCCACGGCACCATGCACCTGTCGATCGGCCAGGAGGCTTCCGCCGTCGGCTCCACCATGGATCTGCGCATCACCGATTACATCACCTCCACCCATCGCGGCCATGGCCATTGCATCGGCAAGGGGGCCGACCCCAAGCTGATGTTCGCCGAGTTCTTCGGCAAGGAAGAGGGCTATTGCCGGGGGCGCGGCGGCTCCATGCACATCGCCGACGTGGCGTCGGGCAATCTCGGTGCCAATGGCATCGTCGGCGGTGGCTTGCCGATTGCGGTCGGTGCGGCTCTCGCCATCAAGAAGCAGAAGCGCGACGATGTCGCCATGTGCTTCTTCGGCGACGGCGCTTCGAATGAAGGTGCCTTCCACGAAGCCCTCAACATGGCGGCGATCTGGAAGCTGCCGGTGGTCTTCGTCTGCGAGAACAACAAATACGGCATGTCGGTGTCGACCGAACGCTCCATGGCCATTCCCGATGTCGCGGACCGGGCGCAAGGCTATGGCATGCCGGGTATGATCGTCGATGGCAACAATATCGCCGATGTCTCAGAGGCCATTGCCGAGGCGACGGCCCGGGCAAGGCGCGGCGAAGGCCCGACGCTGGTCGAATGCAAGACCTACCGGACGCGCGGCCATTCACGCTCCGACCGCAACCGCTACCGCACAAAGGAAGAAATCGACGAGTGGAAGGAGCGCGATCCGATTCCGCATTTCGCCGCCGAGCTCATCGCCCATGGCATCGCCACCACTGAAGAGGTCGAGGCCATCCGCGTTTCGGCCGAAGCCGAGATCGCGGCCGGCATCGAATATGCCCGCACCGGCACCGATCCCGACCCTCAAGAGGTCACCCGCGATGTCTATAGCCCCGAGGCCGCATAATGGTCCGTGAACTGACTTATGCCCAGGCGATCCAGGAGGCGCTGGCCCAGGCCATGGAGGCAGACAGCAACGTCTTCCTGATGGGCGAGGATATCGGTGTCTATGGCGGAGCTTTCCAAGTTACCGGCGACCTCGTGCACCGCTTCGGCGAGGACCGGGTGATGGATGCGCCCATTGCCGAACTGGGCCAGGCGGGAGTCGCCGTCGGCGCGGCCTTAGCGGGCTGCCGTCCGGTGCTGGAATTCCAGTTCTCGGACTTTGCGACACTCGCCATGGAGCAGATCGTCAACCAGGCGGCAAAGCTGCGCTTCATGCTCGGCGGCAAGGTTTCGGTGCCGCTGGTGATGCGCTTTCCGGCCGGCTCCGGCACCGGTGCCGCGGCCCAGCATTCGCAGTCGATCGAGGCGTGGCTGGCCCATGTGCCGGGCCTCAAGGTAGTGCAGCCGTCTACGCCCTATGATGCCAAGGGCCTGCTGCTGGCGGCAATCGACGATCCCGATCCGGTCATGGTCTTCGAGCACAAGCTGCTTTACAAGATGAAAGGCGAGGTGCCGGAAGAGGCCTATCGCGTGCCGATCGGCAAGGCACGGATGGCGCGCGGCGGAAAAGATGTCACCATCGTCGCCACCTCGCTCATGGTGCACAAGTCGCTGGAGGCGGCCGAGACCTTGATTGCCGAGGGCATCGACGTCGAGGTGATCGACCTGCGCACGCTGAGACCCATGGACACCGCCACGATCATCGCCAGCGTCAAGAAGACGTCCCGTCTCGTCTGCGTCTACGAGGGCGTCAAGACGCTCGGCATCGGTGCGGAGATCAGTGCCATGATCGCCGAGAGCGAGGCTTTCGACTATCTCGATGCGCCGATCCTGCGGCTGGGTGGTGCTGAGTCACCCATTCCTTATAATCCAGTGCTGGAGAAGGCCGCCGTGCCGCAGGTGCCGGATATCGTGGCGGCGGTGCGCAATCTCGTGACCGGCAGGACCTGAACCATGGCGGTCGAAGTCATTCTGCCGCGCGTCGACATGGACATGGCCACCGGCAAGATTTCCAAGTGGCATGTGAAGGATGGCGACCGCGTCACCAAGGGTGGCGCGCTGTTCGAGATCGAGACCGACAAGGCGGCGATGGAGATCGAGGCGCCGGCCTCCGGCATCATCCGCAACATCAGCGCGGCCGAGGGTTCGACGGTACCTGTGGGCAGTGCCGTTGCTTTCATCTATGGCGAGGGCGAGGCGGCAGCACTTCCGGCGCAAGCCACACCTCATCCGGCAGTCACCGGCCTCCGTGCCACGCCGCTGGCACGCCGCCTGGCGAAACAGTCCGGCGTTCAACTGAGCGCGGTGAACGGCAGCGGCCCACGCGGGCGTGTCGTCGCCGAAGATGTGCGCAAGGCCATGGTTGCTCCCCGGGAAGCCCCTGCCCCGGCGCAGACGGACGATAGCGTTCAGAGCCTCTATCAGCCGGGCAGCTTCGACGTTCTGCCCATTGACGGCATGCGGCGTACCATCGCCCAGCGCCTCACGCTGTCGAAGCAAACAGTGCCGCATTTTTATCTGTCGGTCACCGCGACCCTCGACAAGTTGCTTGAGGCCAGGCAATCGCTCAATACCTCGGCACCGGTTGGAGAAGACAAGTCGCCGCTGTGGTGCCTGTCGATCAATGATTTCGTCATCAAGGCCATGGGCCTTGCTTTGCAGCGCGTGCCGCAAGCAAATGTAACTTGGGCCGGCAATGCGATCCTCCAGCATCGGGTCAGCGATGTCGGCGTGGCGGTTGCCGTTGAAGGCGGGTTGTTCACGCCCGTCCTTCGCGCTGTCGAGACCAAACCGCTGGCGGTCATCTCGCAGGAAATGAAGGCGCTGGCGGCAAGAGCGCGGGCCCGCAAGCTGCAGCCTTCCGAGTATCAGGGCGGCACCACGGCGATTTCCAATCTCGGCATGTTCGGCATCGAGGATTTCACCGCCATCATCAATCCGCCCCACGCCAGCATTCTGGCGGTGGGTGCCGGTCTCGAGCGCTTCGTGCCCGTCAATGGCCTGCCGGTTCTGAAGACCCAGATGACCTGCACGCTGTCGTGCGATCACCGCGCCGTCGATGGCGCTGCCGGTGCACAGTTGCTTCATGCGTTCCGCGCATTCATTGAAGAGCCACTGCTGATGCTGGCCTAGGCCGGCAAGGCGCTTTGCCCCAGGGAGGATGAATTGGCCACCTATGATTATACCTCGATGGGATTTTATACCTTCGACTGCCTGGGCTGGCCATTCACCGCGATGCCGCCCGGCGGCGGTTGCAATTTCATCGATGAGCTGACGCTGGCCGTTTCGGGCGCTGCCGGGACCGCCGCCATCGCCGCCGCCAAGATGGGGTTGAAGACGCTGGCCGTTGCCGGGTTGGGCGAGGATCTGATGGGCGACTGGGTGCTGCGGCGCCTGCAGCATTTCGGTGTCGATGTTTCGGCGGTGCAGCGCAGGCCCGGCTGGAAAACATCGTCGTCAATCGTCACCACCCGCATGGATGGTTCGCGCCCAGCGCTCCACATGAAAGGTGCTACGGGAAACTTCTACGTCGATGACGCCATGCTGCCGAAGGCCGCCGATACCAAGGTGTTTCATGCCGGCGGCGTCGGCCTGATGGATGCCATGGACAAGGGGCGGAGCGGCGAGGTGATGAAGGCGGCGAAGACGGCCGGCGCGATCACCACCGTGGACGTCTTCGCGGGTTCTCCGGAGGACATGCCGGCGGTGGCCGATGTTCTTCCGTATACGGATTATTTTCTGCCGTCGATCGAGGAGGCCCAGGCCCTCAGCGGCCTCAAAGACATGGGCGATACGGCGAGGTTCTTCCTTGATCTCGGCGTCGGCGCCTGCGTCTTCACACTGGGTGGAGATGGCGCGTATTATCACGATAAGGACGGAGTCAAGTTCCACATCCCGGCCTTCGATATTCACGTCAAATGCACCTGCGGCTGCGGCGATGCCTTCGATGCCGGTTTTGCGGTTGGACTGGTCAAGGGTTTCAGCCCGGAAGATACGGTGCGTTTCGCCCAGGCGACATCGGCGCTCAATGCGACAGGGCTGGGTTCGCAGGCGGGTGTTGAATCCTTCGAGCACACGCTGCATTTCATGCGGACGGCGAGGACTAAGGGTTAACCCTCATGCTTAGGCGCCCTGCGCAGCAGGGCGCCTCAGGGTGAGGAGTTAATCATCTCCTCAATACATCGCCTTGATGGCCGCCATTTCCTCAGCGAGGCCCGCCTCATCGCGCTTCGCCACCAGATCGGCGATGACATCGAGACGCGGGCCGATGAGGGCGCCGGTCACCGAGAAGAACTCGTCCTCGTCGATGGACGTGGCGGGTTGGCCTTCCTCGGCGAACATCAGGGCCACGCAGGCGATGGCATTGACGGCGATATTGGGTTCGGCGCGGGCAAAGAAGCGGTTGCGGCCGGAAACCAAGCCGATGCGCGCGATCGGCCCCTGCTCGGCCAGCGCGATCAGGATTCGGGCGAGGAACACGGTCTCGCTGGCGCCATCTTCGGGCAATTGCGCCAGGCTCCGCCGGGCGGCATCGACGCGGTGTTCGAGGATCAGCCAGGGCGGGGCCGAATAGCGTCCGGCGATGTGGACGGCGGCGCGGAAAAAGTAAGCATTGAACAGCGGATTGTGCACCAGGCTATATTCACGGATGCCGTTGGCCACGGCGTGCATGAGGCCCGGCGTGAAGGGCGAGGGGAGATTGCGCCAACTCGGCAGGAAAAGCGCGATGGCTAGATTGGCGCCACGGTTCATCAAACGATCCACCAGGCGCGCCAATTGCGCCACGGCCCGGGACAGGAAAGGGGCCCGGCCTGGCTCGCTCGTGGTCAGATGATCGGCATTGGCCATGTCGCGGATATAGAACTGAGTGGCGCGCAAGCCATCGCGCACGCCCGCCGCGGCGCAGACGGCATGGGCGGCGAACGGCGTGCCGGTGGTTCTCGAAGCGGTGGTCATTCCCTCATATCAGCCCTTAACGGCCCCCATCGTCAAGCCGCGCGACAGATGATTCTGAATGAGGATCACCAGAAGCAAGGCCGGAAGAAAAGCCATGAAGCCGACGAGTGCTATGGCATTGTAAATGATGCCGTCGGAACCGCCGGAGAAATTGGCCAGCGCCACCGACAGCGGGTAGGCATTCTTGCTGGCGATGATCAAGGTAAACAGATACTCGTTCATGGCGAAGATCGCCGCGATCACCGCCGCCGTGATGATGCCCGGCAGGCACATGGGAATGATGATTTCCCACAGGATGCGCAGGTCCGAGGCGCCGTCGGTGCGCGCCGCATCTTCGATTGCCGCAGGAATATCGACCATGTAGCTGCGGATGATCCAGACAACGATGGAAAGATTCATGGCGGCATAGACCAGCATCAGCGCCCACACCGTATCCAGCATTTTCAATTGGCCGAACAAAACGAAAATCGGAATGGCAACGGCGGCGGGCGCCATGAATTTTGTCGAGAGAATATAGAAGCCGATGTCTTCGCGGCCCTTGAAACTGTAGCGCGCCAGGGCATAGGCAGCGGGAATGCCGAGCAGGAGACAGATGAAGACGCTGCCGGAGACGGCGATCACCGAATTCACGAAATAGCTCATGATCGGCCATTCGGCGAAAATCTTGGCCCAGGTTTCCGTCGTGATGGTCGGGAAGTAGATGGGCGACGGCGCAATGATCTCATTGCGCGGGCGTAGTGCGATCGATGCGAAATAGATAATGGGCAGCAGGCAAACGGCAGCCCAGAACCACAGAACGGCCGTTCCCAGCCATGAAGGATCAAGACGCTTCTTCATGACTCTGTCCCCGATCTGAAGAAGCGGCGCACCAGGGATTGCGCCAGGATGACGGTGACAACGAGGACAACGACAGAGGCCGCCGATGCATAGCCCTGCTCAAAGCTTCTGAAAGCCGTGCGATAGATGAAATAGCTGAGCGTCTCGGTGGCGCCGCCGGGCGTCCCTTGCGTGATGATGTTGACGGCGGCCATGTTGTTCAGGATGTCGATGCCACGCAGCACCAGCGCAATGGCAATGACGGGTTGCAGCATCGGCAGCGAGATGTTGAAGAAGATCCTCGTCCAGCTGGCACCGTCAAGACGTGCTGCTTCTTCGATTTCCTTGTCCTGGCCTTGCAGGCCGGCGACGAAAATAATGAAAAGAAACGGCGTCCACTGCCACACATCGGTGACAACCAGCACAAAGCGCGCGTTGAACACCGAACCCATCCAGTCGATATTGCCAAAGTCAAAGCCTACGCGGCGGATGAGATCGGCAATCACGCGGCCATCGTTGAAAAGCAATTTCCATAAGTAGGAAACCGCCGATGGCATGAACAGCATGGGCAGCATGAAAATAATGCGCCAGCTTCTGGCCCAGTTGCTGCGATAGACAAAGGCCGCCAGCGCCATGGCAATGACGGCTTCAATGGCCAGCGTGATGGAACCCAAGAACAAGGTGTTCCACACGGCCGTCCAGAACGCATTGTCGACGAAGAGCTCCCGGTAATTTTGAAAGCCAACCCATTCGAGCTTGAACTTGCCGGTTTGCAGCGAACGCTTCACCGCATAGATGCCAGGCCACAGGGTAATTCCCAAAAGATAGACCACCGCCGGCGCCACCAGAAGATAAGGAAAGGCCTTGCGCTGGAAGGCGCTGCGGCGGCGGATCGTGGTGCGAGGGAGATTGAGTGCCGTGGCGGTCATGAGCGTCTATTCCTTGGCGTTCGATGCTTCGAGGCCCTGCTCCGCAGGGCACCTCAGCATGAGGATTGTCTCAAACCCTCACCCTGAGGTGCCCCGCGGCACACGGGGCCTCGAAGGGTCTTGTCACATCAGAACGGCAGCGGCTTGCCCTTGCCCATCCAGAAGCCGGGCTCGGTTGCCGCATAGTTCATCGGGTCCTTGCCGGCATAGAAGCCGTTCTTGGTCATGATCTCCTTGACCTTCGCGGCGGCTTCGTCGAGGGCCGCCTTCGGCTGCATTTCGCCGACCACCACCTTGTTGATCAGGAAGCCGATTTCCTGGTCGATCTGGAAACCGTTGGGCAGGCGCGGCGCGCACCAGGCGTAGTCGAGGGCTTCCGACCAGACCTTGGCGGGCTGCGAAACGGCCTGAAGCTTTTCATTCTTCAGCACCGACTTGTAGCCGGGCGCAACGCCATTGGCATTGGCTTCGTTCATGGCCATGATCGAGGCTGTCGTCAGGAAGGCCAGAATGAGGAAGGCCGCTTCCGGTTCGGGCGAAGTGGCGGTGACGCAGGAGGTGGAGCCGGCGATGTTCGGCGGCGCATAGGTGCCGCCCGCGACGCGGGGCTCGTAGATGGTGAGAATGTCGTCGCCGACCTTTGACTGGTCGGGGCGCGTGGCCTGGGTGCCCGAATCCTGCCACGAGATGTTGCAGGCGATTTGACCGCCAAGGAAGGCGGCGCGGTTGGTCGGCCAGTCGGCCGCAGCCACGCCTTCGATGGCGTGCTTGGACAGCGCCACAATGGTCTCGAGGCCCTTGACGCCAGCGTCGCCGTTGAAGGTTGGCTCCCACTTGTCGTTAAATAGCTGCATGCCGTGCTGGGCGGCAATGTGCTGCCAGGTATAGGTGGCCCAGAAGCCGCGGCCGCACATCATGCCGATGGCGTTGACGCCCTTTTCGGCCTTGTTGAGTTCCGGCGCCAGGCGGACCATCTCCTCGTAGGATGGAACAGACGTGATGCGGTCGGCATCGATCCCGATCTTCTTGAAGACCGACGGACGGATATGGACCTGCTGGATGTCGCAGTCGAAGGGCAGCCCGAGGACGCCCTTGTCGGCCCAGTGGCCGTAGTTGCGCTGATAGGTCTCGTAGAAATCGTCGAAGGGCACGCCCCACTTGGCGATATACTCATCGAGCGGCTTCAGGAAGTCCTGGGCGCCGAAGTCACCGAGCCAGGGCGAGAAGAACTGGATGGCGTCGAACGAGGCATTGCCGGAGAGGAATTCGGCGACGACCTTATCATACATGGAATCGTCGGGAATGGCGACGAGCTCGATCTTGATGCCTGACAGCTGGGCAAACGGCTCGATCTGATCCTGCGCCGATTCGCGGTCGGCGGCGCCGATGGCGAAGCGCACGGTCTTGCCTGCGTGTTCCTTGCGCACAGCTTCCCAGTCGACGGTGCGGATCCAATCCTTCTTGGGATCCCACAATTCATCGTTGTCGCCGAGCTTGTACTGGTCGCGGTATTCCTTCTTGACCATGTTGCCGACATTGATCTTGGCCAGAACGTCGGCCGGATTCGGCAGATTCTGCGAATAGGCGCTGCGGACATTGAACAGCAACACGCCACCCGCACCTGCAACCAGCGCGGCGCTGGCCGCGGCGGTGGACTTCAGCAGGGAACGGCGGGTCAGCGACCCGGGTTTATTGGACTGCATCATTTTCCTCCTTTGAAGCGGCCTGTGTTATGGTGCCCGCAT
>JANPCA010000214.1:0-7384 GCA_031430715.1 Hyphomicrobiales bacterium
GCGAGCGGCCGGTGGCCCAGGCGGTGCTGCTGATGTCGGTGCTGCTCATCTACCAGTCGGTGAGCCGGGTTCCCGCACCGATCGAGCAGTCGCGCAGCTTCTATGGCGTGCTCGCCGTCTATCCCCTCGACAACGGGCGCATCAATCTTCTGGCCCACGGCACCACCGAGCACGGAACGCAGGTGCGGAAAGACGAGAACGGGCTGCGCATCACCACCAATCCGGAGCCGCAATCGTATTATTACCCCAACGGGCCTTTCGGATCGGTCATCCGCCATCTGCGCGAGGGCGGCAACAGGCTCGAAAACGTCGCGGTGGTGGGGCTCGGAACCGGGGCCATGGCCTGCTATGCCAATCCCGGCGAGACTTGGGCCTTCTACGAGATCGATCCGGAAGTGGCGCGCATCGCGCGCACGCCTGAATATTTCACCTATCTCCGCGACTGCCCCCCCAAGGGCGGCGTCATCATGGGCGACGGCCGCCTGCGCCTCAAGCGCGAGGCCAATGCCAAATACGACCTCATCGTTCTCGATGCCTTCTCGTCCGATTCGGTGCCAGCCCACCTCATCACCATCGAGGCGCTGGACCTTTACCTGTCCAAGCTGAAGCCCGATGGCGTGGTGGTGTTCCACATCTCCAACCGCTTCATGGAACTGGCCAGCGTCATCGAGGGCGCCGCCCGGGCGCGGGGCCTTGAGGCCCATTACAACGCGCTCGACTTGAAATACTGGAACCCGGACAGGAGCCGCCTCGATCTCCGCCCGCAGGTGGCGGTGATCGGCAAGTCGCCGGGCGCCCTGCGCGGCCTGACGGCGGATCCCGCCTGGCACCGGGCGCTGGCGGCGGATGTGGCAAAGCCCTGGTCGGACGACTTCTCCAACGTCCTCGGCGCCATCTGGCGGAAATACATGGGGCATTCGCCGTTCGACGAGTGAGCGGTCGCACCACCGCTTGAGCCGACCGTTGATTCTAGCTCCCAGGTATGTTCATCTGAATTGGGGGCCACTATTGTTCTGGGAGTGATCGATCATGACCACCGTGCGCAAATGTATCACAGGGCTGGCGCTGGCTGGCTTTCTGTTCGGAGCAACTTCGGCGGCCAATGCCGAGACCAGGGGCATCAGCATGTCTCCCAATAGCCTCTCGCCGCAAGGCACGGCCACGGTAACGTCAACATTGAATTTGCCCGACGTGGCAACGCCGGCAATGTTTGTGACGTTCATAGTGCCTCCCGACTACACGCAAGGCTATGGGACGGTCAGAGTGGTCGTCTTGATGCAGACAACGGCGGCCTGCAGTGCCGTACTGTCCGTGGGAGCGGTGACCCGGCGCCGACCAGGCTTCGCGTCCCAGAACGTCAATGGTCTGCTTGGCGGCGTCGAACCGGTGGGCGACAGCGCGGTTGCTACTTTTTCGGGTGCCGGCATCGTCTTGGCCAAGTCCTATTTGGTGCGCAAGCCGCAGAACGCATCATTCTCCGGGGTGAAGCCGGGTGACTCCTTCAGCATCCGCCTCGACCGTTTGGTGGATGACGCGGCGGACAACTGCGCCTCGACCATCTTTGTCGCCGGCGTCGAGGTGCGCTACGAAACGGGGCCCTGAGCATCAAGACGCCGCGCCGGTCAGGCGCTGACGTCTGGCGCCTTCGCAATGGCGCAGCCGTTGATCTGCCAGGTGCCGTCAGGCTGCTGCTCCATGGTGTAAATGGCCTCGTAATTCTGCCCATCCGGCCCCACGATATTGACGCGCTGGGTGGGCCGTCCGGCCGTATCGGGTCCCGCTTCGCCGAAGCGGAAGGACTGGGGGCGATAGACCATCGGGTAGCCCTGCTTCACCATGGCCATAAAATTCCCAGGGGACGGGAAGATCTGGCGGATCATCGGTGCCGCATGGCTGTAGGCGCGCACGCCATCGTCGGCGCGGAAAGCCTCGATCTGTTCGGAGATAATCCGTTCGAATGCCTGCCTGTCCACGTCGCTCAGGCCGTCGGCGCGGCTTGCTGAAATAGACAGAAACATCATGAGAAACATGGCGAGCACGCGCAACATTTTCGATCTCCCGTGAAGACGTCCTGAGCATATTACGAAAGACCCGCCGAATTGGTTTCACGTGTGCGGCGCAACATGATCCTCCCGGCCCCTATTTCTTTTTTCCGGGCCATTGGTTGTACTTGACGGTCCCGGAATGGCGGATGAGTATGCGCGCGGCGAAGACGGACGTCCCCGCCGGATCATGCGGCGTGCCAGTGCAAGGCTGGCGCGCGATCCGGTGAAGCGGGGGGCCAAATGGGAGGAAAAAGTCGATGCCTGCAATTTCGATGAAAGTTAATGGCCAGGCGGTCTGCGGCGATGTCGAGGGCCGCACGCTGCTGGTGGAATTCCTGCGAGATAAGCTCGGGCTGACCGGCACCCATGTCGGCTGCGACACCAGCCAGTGCGGCGCTTGTGTCGTCCATGTGGACGGCAAGGCGGTCAAGTCCTGCACGGCGCTGGCGCTGGCCTGCGAGGGTGCGGAGGTGACGACCATCGAGGGCCTGGCCAAGAACGGCAAGCTGCATCCGATGCAGGAGGCCTTCCGCGAGCATCATGGGTTGCAATGCGGGTTCTGTACGCCGGGCATGATCATGGCGGCGGTCGACATCGTCAAGCGCAATGGCAAGAAGCTCGACGAGGGCACCATCCGCCACGAGCTCGAAGGCAACATCTGCCGTTGTACGGGCTATCATAACATCGTCGCGGCCGTCATGGCCGGCGCCGGGAACATGTAAGGGAGATCGAGGCCATGAACGAGACCGGAATCGGCGCCCGGGTGAAGCGCAAGGAAGACCTGCGCTTCATCACCGGCAAGGGCAATTACACCGACGACATCAACCTGCCCAAGCAGACCTATGCTTACTTCGTGCGCTCACCCCATGCGCATGCCACCGTCAAGTCGATCAACAGCGCCAAGGCCAGGAAGATGCCGGGCGTGGTCGGCATTTTCACAGGCGCGGAGGTTGCCGAGGACAAGATCGGCGGGCTGATCTGCGGCTGGATGATCCACTCCAAGGACGGTTCGCCCATGAAGGCGGGGCCGCATCCCATCCTGGCTGTCGACAAGGTGCGTTATGTGGGCGACCACGTGGCAGTGGTCATCGCCGAAACCAAGGAGCAGGCCAAGGCCGCCGCCGCCGCGGTGAATGTCTCCTATGGCGTCTTGGCGCACAATGTCGATGCGGCGCAGGCCATGACAACCAAGGCGCAGGTGCACGAGGCCGCCGCCGACAATCGCGTCTTCAACTGGTCGATCGGCGATGAAGCCGCGACCGATGCCGCCTTCCGCAACGCCGCCCATGTGACCAAGCTCGATCTCATCAACAACCGGCTGATCCCCAATGCCATGGAACCGCGCGCCGCGATCGGTTCCTATGACACGGGCACGGAATCCTACACGCTCTATACGACCAGCCAGAACCCGCATGTGGCGCGTCTGGTGATCTCCGCCTTCCACGGCCTGGCGCCGGAGCACAAGCTGCGGGTCATCGCCCCTGACGTTGGCGGCGGCTTCGGCTCGAAGATTCCGATTTATGCGGAAGAAGTTGTTTGCGTCTGGGCCTCGAAGCGGATCGGCGGACGTCCGATCAAGTGGACGGCGGAACGCAGCGAAAGCTTCCTCACCGATGCCCATGGCCGCGATCATGTCACGCAGGCCGAACTGGCATTGGACGCGAACGGCATAATCCAAGGCTTGAGAGTTCACACGACGGCGGCGATGGGCGCCTATCTCTCGACGTTGGGATCGGTCATTCCCACCTATCTCTATGCGATTCTGCTCTCCGGCCAGTATAATATTCCCAACATTTACGCCGTGGTCGATGCCGTCTACACCAACACCGCGCCGGTGGATGCCTATCGCGGAGCCGGCCGGCCCGAAGCCGCCTATGTGATCGAGCGCATCGTCGAAACCGCGGCCCGCGAACTGAAAATCGATCCGGCGGAATTCCGCCGCCGCAACTTCGTTACCAAGTTCCCGCACCAAACACCGGTCATACTTTGCTACGATACGGGCGACTACGGGGCGACGCTCGACATGGCCCTCGAGATGGCCGAGTATTCCAGTTTTCCGGAACGCAAGGCCGCCGCTGCCAAGAAGGGCAAGCTCCGCGGCATCGGCTTCTCGGCCTATATCGAGGCGTGCGGACTGGCGCCGTCGAATGCCGTCGGCTCGCTCGGCGCCGGTGTCGGCCAATGGGAGTCGGCGGAAGTGCGCGTCAATCCCGTCGGCTCGGTGGAAATCCTGACGGGCTCTCACAGCCACGGTCAGGGCCACGAAACGACCTTCGCGCAATTGGTCTCGGACCGGCTCGGCATCGACATCAACAACGTGTCGATCGTCCATGGCGACACCGACAAGGTGCAGTTCGGCATGGGCACCTACGGATCGCGCTCCGGGGCGGTGGGCATGACCGCCATCTCCAAGGCCCTCGACAAGATCGAGGCCAAGGCCAAGAAGGTGGCCGCCGCGGTGATGGAAGCCTCGGCCGACGACGTCGAGTTCAAGAACGGCACCTTCACGGTGAAGGGCACCGACAAAAAGATGGCATTCGGCGAGGTGGCGCTTTCGGCCTATGTGGCGCACAAGTTCAACACCGCGGAAATCGAGCCTGGCCTCAAGGAAGGCGCCTTCCACGACCCGTCGAACTTCGTGTTTCCGGCCGGTGTCCACATCTGCGAAGTGGAAATCGACGCGGATACCGGGGTGACGGAGGTGGTTAACTATACGGCGGTCGATGACTTCGGCAACATCATCAATCCGATGATCGTCGAAGGCCAGGTGCATGGCGGCATCGCTCAGGGCGTCGGCCTGGCGCTGGCGGATGGCTGCGTCTATGACAAGGAGTCGGGACAGCTGCTGACCGGCTCCTACATGGACTACCAGATGCCGCGCGCGGCCGACCTGCCGTCGTTCAAGCTTGGCTTCACCTGCACGCCGTGCCCGTCCAATCCCCTGGGGATCAAGGGTTGCGGCGAGGCGGGTGCGATTGCCGCGACACCGGCGGTCATCAACGCGATCACCGACGCCATAGGGGTCCGTGACATCGCCATGCCGGCCACGCCGCAGGTGGTGTGGAAAGCAATGCAGCCCATGAGAAAAGCCGCGGAATAAGGCGGGAGGAAGCACAAATGGAAAACTTCAATTACGTTCGGCCCGCCAAAACGGGAGACGCCGTCAAGGCCATGAAGAAGGCCAAGGATGGCAAATACATGTCGGGCGGCATGACGCTGCTGCCCGCCCTGAAACAGGGCCTCGCGTCGCCGACCGATGTCATCGACCTGTCGGGCCTGAAGAACTCGGGCGCAAAGGTCACGGCAAAATCGGTGACCATCGCGGCGGGCACCACGCACGCCGAGGTGGCGGGCGACAAGGGTGTCAAGAAGGCGATCCCGGGCCTCAGCACGCTTGCCGGCGGCATCGGCGATCCGCATGTCCGCCACAAGGGTACCATCGGCGGCTCGATTGCCAACAATGATCCGGCGGCGGACTATCCGGCGGCGGCCCTGGCCTTGGGCGCCACCATCCACACCAGCGACCGCAAGCTCAGCGCCGACAAGTTCTTCACCGGCATGTTCTCCACCGCCCTGAAAGGCTCGGAGATCGTGACCGATGTGGAATTCCCCATTCCGAAAAAATCGGGCTATGCCAAGTTCCCCAACCCGGCCTCGCTCTATGCCATGGTCGGCGTGTTCGTGGCGCAAAGCTCCGACGGCTCGGTCAAGGTCGTGGTGACCGGTGCGGGGCCGGGCGTCTTCAGGGTGCCGGAAATGGAAGCCGCCTTGTCCAAGAGCTTTTCGGCCAAGGCGCTGGACGGCATCGCGGTGAAAGCCAAAGGCCTCAACAGCGACATCCACGCCTCCGCCGAATACCGCGCCCACCTGATCACCGTCATGGCCAAGCGCGCCGTGGACGCGGCGAAGTAAGAATCGAAACTTGCGTGTTGGGGCCCGTGAGTGAAAGCTCACGGGCCTTTTGATTGAGGAGCAACATGTCTTCATACTTGCACCGTCATGCCAGCGAAAGCTGGCATCCCGCTTCTTCCGGCCGCCAATGCCGCATCCAAAGCGGGACCCCAGCTTTCGCTGGGGTGACGGAATAGGGGCGAGTTGACCCCCTCGACACCAAAAGCTTTCCTTCACCTAGCGCGCGAGGCGCCGGGTGGCGTGGTGCTCTATCGCCGCAGCCGCCTCACCACTTATGTCTTGATGCTCGACCACAAGGACCGGCTGCACAAGGGTTCGCGCTTCTATGGCCGCCTGTTCCCGGAGCGCTGCGATGTCTCGCCAGATGGCAAACTGTTCGTCTATTTCGCCCTGCGTGGACGCAAGACCGGTGAGTCCTCCGAGCCCGCGACATGGACCGCCGTGTGCTCGCCGCCCTGGCTGAAGGCGCATCTGTTCTGTCCCAATGGCAGCACCTGGGGCGGCGGCGGCCTGTTCCTGCGCGATCACCGCCTGGTGGTCATTGACACCCCGGAACAGCCAGACACGAAAGAAGTCGAAGGCTACCGGCTGGTCAGGGACAACGGCGAACTCTCAGCAGCCGAACTGGACTTGCTGAAGCAGAAGGTCCGCCCCCCGAACGAAACGGTGTTTGCCCAACCCTCGGGGCTGAAGAACGCTCCGGTCATCGTGCGGCGGCGCAAGGACGGGGTGGCCAGCGGCTACGACATGTTCGACTTTGAACTGCGCGGGGGTGGCGGGGTTGAATTCCCCGGTGCCGAGGACATCATTCTCGCCAACTGGGCCGGATGGGACGCCCGCGGGCGGCTGATCGCGGCCAAGGAGAGCACACTCCGCATCTATGAGATCGGCGGCGCCGGACCCCTGCCAAGGCCGAGCAAGATTCTCGACATCGAAACCGCTATCAATGGGACCTAAGTAATGGATTCCGCACACATGATGACTTCGAAACTGCCTTCCTCCATCGACGAAACGCTGAGCCTGCTGCGCCGCACCGGCTATATCGCCGGCCGCGATCTGGCCACGGTTGTTTTCCTCAGTTTGCGCATGGGGCGGCCCTTGTTCCTCGAAGGCGAGGCGGGGGTGGGCAAGACCGAGATCGCCAAGGTGCTGGCGGAGGCGCTGGGCCGCAAGCTGATCCGGTTGCAATGCTACGAAGGCCTCGATATTAACTCGGCCGTCTACGAGTGGAACTATTCCGCCCAGATGATCGAGATCCGGCTGGCGGAAGCGAGCGGAGAACTGGACCGCGAACGGCTGGGGAAGGACATTTTCGCTGAGAAGTTCCTGATCAAGCGGGCGCTGCTGCAGGCGCTGGAGGCCCCCAAGGGCCAGGCGCCGGTGCTGTTGATCGACGAGATCGACCGGACGGACGAAGCCTTCGAGGC
>JANPCA010000215.1:0-3486 GCA_031430715.1 Hyphomicrobiales bacterium
GCGACCGACGTGGCGGCCGGCACCTTCAACCGCTACACCTTCCAGACTGGCATCACCGATGTCCGCGCCCAGATCACGGCGATCGCACCCTGGCTTGTCAGCAATGTCGGCAAGAAGGTGACGATGATCATTCCGGACTATGTGTTCGGCTATCAGCACCGCGACTACTTCACGGAAGTCTCCGCCAAGCACGGCGGACAGGTCAACGCGGTGGTGGCCATCGCGCCAACGGAATCGAGCTTCACCAAATATTTCTCGCAAATTCCCCCCGATACCGAAGCGATCTATCATGTCATGGTCGGTCCCGGCGTCCTCACCTTCGTGCGCGAGCTTGGCGAGTATTTCGGCGGCAAGGGGCCAAAGCTCTTCGGCTTCATCGACTCGCTCGAGGCCGTCGACATCGCGTCCCCCGGACTCGAGTTCCTTGAGGGCTCGCACATCTGGGAGGCCTTCCCGCGCTATGCGGCGGGGCTTGCCACCGGCGCCGCCGCCAATTACCGCAAGGTGATCGGGCTCGACGATAATGGCGCCGACGCCGCCAACCCCAAGGACATCGCCACCTCGTCGCACATGTTCGGCTGCTGGGAATCGCTTCATACCATCAAGGCGGGTGTGGAAGCCTCGGGCTACAATGACGGCAACGACAAGGCGAAGTTCATCGAGGCCGTCGAGGCGATGACCAGCTTCGATGAAAGCAACGCCTATCCGCAAGGCGCCAAGACATTCATCGGCAAGACGCACCAGAGCTTCGGCCGGCAATTCATCTCGAAGGTCGAAGGCGGCAAGCTGTCGGTGGTCCACACCACGGCCATCGAGGACGGCCTCTACGACGCGGCTGCCGACTACACCTCGCAAGCCCTCTGAACTTACTTTCCCTCCCCCTTCGCGGGGAGGGTCCGCCAGCAGGGTGGGGGTGGGGAAGTCAAAGCACTCCACTGCCCCCACCCGGCGCGTTCCGCGCCACCCACCCCGCAAAGGGGGAGGGAAAGTAGACGGGATATTTCGCCTTGATCACCTTCTCGCAGTTCTTCCTCGCCCTTCTCGAAGGGATCGTTGGCGCGTCGGTCTTGGCGCTCATCGCGCTCGGCCTGTCACTCACCTTCGGCGTGATGCGCATCATCAACATCGCCCATGGCGAATTCGTCATGCTGGGCGCGGTGCTGGCCTATGTCGTGGTGAACACGATTGGCGGCGGGCCGTTGATCGGCTTTGCCGCGGCCTTGATCATCGCGCCGGCGATTGCCGGGGCGCTTGCGGTGGCGGCGGATTATCTTGTCCTGCGGCGGGTGAATTACGACCCCGAACGCACCATCGTGGCGACCATGGGCATGCTGTTCATCGCGCAGCAGGCGGTGCTGATGAGTTTCGGGCCCGATGCGCGGCCCGTCGAACCGCCGATCTATTTCCGGGTACAATTCCCGTGGTTCGGCTATTCCGGCTACAAGCTCATCGTGGTGGCGGCGTCGATCGTTCTCGTCGCCGGCACGATGCTCTTCCTGTCGCGCACCAGGCTTGGCCTCTATATGCGCGCCACGCAGATGGACAGCGAAATCGCCCAGGCCTTCGGCGTGCCGGTGCGGCGCATCTATGCGATCGTCTTCGGACTGGGCGCGGTGCTGGCGGCGCTCGCCGGCGTCCTCATCGTGCCGATCCGCCAGGCGCATCATTTGATGGGTGGTGACCCGCTGCTCATGGGTTTCATCGTGGTCATCGTCGGAGGCCTGGGCAATTTGCGCGGCACCATCGCCGCCGCCGCCGTCATCGGCATCATAGAGGGCATGATCGCCGTGCTGTTCTCGCCGACACTCTCGAAGATCATCGCCACGCTGCTGGTGGCGCTCGTCGTGGTGATCAGGCCAGGTGGCCTCACATCCAAGGGCGCCGCGGCATGAAGGCAGTCGTCCTGCATGGCGGGCTGGTACTGGCGCTGTTTCTACTACAATTCGTGCTGCCCGAATATCACCACGCCAATGCGGCGCGCATCATGGTCTATGCATTGCTGGCCATGGGCTACAATGTGCTGTTCGGCTACACCGGATTGATGAGCCTCGGCCATGCCATGTTCTTCGCGGCGGGCGCCTATGGGACGGCGCTGGTGGCGCACTGGCTGGGCTATGGTCCACTGGCGGCCTTCGGCTGTGGCATTCTCGCGGCATTTGGCACGTCGCTCATCGCTGGCCTGGTGTTGCTTCGGGTTTCGGGCGTCGCCTTCCTCATTGTCACGCTGATGCTGGCCCAGGCTGCTTATCTGACGGCGCTCTACTTCAACTCAGTGACACTCGGCGATCAGGGCATCGTGCTGTCGAACACCCCTGCCCTGGACCTATTCGGCCACGGCTTCCTGTTGAGCGATCCGGCAGTCAAATACAACTTGGCGCTCGCTATCTTCGCCATTGTATTGGCCGCCACCTTCCGGCTGGTGCGCTCGCCCTTCGGGCGGGTGCTCGTGGCCATCCGCGAAAACGAGGCGCGGACCCGCATGCTGGGATATAATACCTATTTCTACCGCTACGTTGCCATCGCCATCTCGGGCACCATTTCCGGAATATCAGGGGCACTCTACACGCTGCTGTTCTCCTATGCGGGCGCTTCCTTCGCATCGCTGCAATATTCGACTTTGCCCTTGCTGTGGACCCTGCTGGGCGGCAGCGGCACCTTGATCGGGCCGGTCATCGGCACCGGACTGATGTTCTATCTCACCGACATCGCGTCGAACTACACGCAAGCCTATATGCTCATCGTTGGACTGGCGCTGGTGGCGCTCACCTTGTGGTTTCCGAAGGGGATCGCCGGAACGCTGCGCCGCTCGTTTTCTGCGTGGCTGCCGTGACGTTGGCCGGAATCGCCCATGCGTCGCGCCACTATGACGGGCTCACCGCCGTCGACGATGTATCGTTCGCCATGGCGGAAGGCGAGGTGCGCGCCGTCATCGGCCCCAATGGTGCTGGCAAGACCACGCTTGTCGGCATGATCAGCGGGCGGGTAACGCCGTCATCGGGACAGGTGACCTTCAAGGGCGAGGACATCACGCGCCTGCCGAGCTGGTCACGCGTGAACCTTGGCATCGTCTATACATTCCAGGTGACCAGCATTTACCGCAATCTCACCTGCGCGGAAAACGTGGCGCTGGCGGCCCAGCGGCGCCAGCGCGGCGAGCGGCGGATTGGGGTTGCCGTCCGTGCGGCGTTGAACAGAGTGGGACTTAGTGCCGATGCCGAGCGCCTGGCGGGCATCCTCCCTTACGGCCATCAGCGCCTGCTCGAAGTTGCCATGGCCCTGGCGCTGGAACCGAAACTGCTGATCCTCGACGAACCGACGCAAGGATTGGCACCTTCCGAAATCGCAAGTTTCTGCAATCTGGTGCGCGGCATCGCCACATCGGCATCGGTGCTGATCATCGAACACAACTTGAAAGTCGTGCTTGAGCTTGCGGAGCGCATTACGGTGATGGATCAGGGCCGCATCATTGCCGAAGGAAGTCCGGTC
>JANPCA010000216.1:0-1953 GCA_031430715.1 Hyphomicrobiales bacterium
GAGCGCCGGCGTCCAGCGCAGCAAGATCGACCGCACCTACGCCGAGCGCGAGCGGGCCGACGAAGACACTTACAACTTCGGCTTCCGGACCTCCTTCTCGGACACCCTCAATGCCTATCTGCGCTACTCGCACGCGGTGCGCGACGGCTCCACCTATGTCGGCAACGAGCCCTTCCTCAGCGGCTATTCGCCGGGCTATACCTCGACCATCGCCGCCGGCTGGGAGAACCACCCCTTGCTGCGCCGTTACTTCGAGGCCAATCGCGAGCGCGACCAGTTGTCGGCCGGCATCGAGCTGTCGGCCACCGAGGCATTGGCGCTCAGTGCCTCGATGGACTACGCCAATGACGATTACAACGAGTCGGAGGTCGGCCTGATCGACGCCCGCGTTGAAACCGCGACGCTGGATGCGGTCTACGCGCCGTCGCAGAAATGGTCTGCCTACGCTTTCTTTACGGCCGAGAGGCAGGGTTCGCACCAGGCCGGCTGGAGCTTCTCCGGCGGCGCCGCCCAGATTCCCAACGCCGCGGATCCGCGGAGGCAATGGTTCGCCAACCACCGCGACCGCATCAACAGTAGCGGACTGGGCTTCACCCGCAGCCTGTATTCCGGACGCGTCGACCTCGGCGTCGACTACCTGCACTCGAAATCGCGTAGCGGCATCGATTTCGCGGTCGGATCGGCATTGCTGACCAAGCCCTTGCCGCGCGACATCTCGCAGCTGGATTCATTCAACATCCACGCCACCTACAAGCTGCGCGAGAGCTTCTCGCTGCGGATGAGCTACTGGTACGAGCGCTATCACTCCACCGACTGGGCCGTGGATGGTGTCGCCGTCAACCAGCTGGCCAACGTCATCCTGCTGGGCGAGGACAGCCCGGACTACCGGGAAAACGTCGTCTCCCTGTCGCTGCTCTACCGCTTCTGAACGCCACCCCGTCCGGACGCCACGAGCGCGCAGCAGGCCGAGATTGCTGTGCTACGGTGCCAAAGCTCCTGGTCGGTCGGCCGGAAGCGGGATTGCCAGGCAAATTCTTCATCAAGAGGTAGCGTATGAAAAACCTGAATATCGCGGTGCTCGCCGGCTCCTTGTTTTTCGCCTTGGCGGCAATCAACCCGGCCCAGGCCGCAGTCGATGAAGTCCAGGCCAAGCAACTGATCGACGCCAACAAGTGCAGCAAGTGCCATTCCGCCACCAAGACCAAGTCGGGGCCGTCGTGGAAGAAAGTCGCCGCCAAGTACAAGGGCAAGGCCGATGGCGAGAAGAAGATCATCACCAACATCACCACCGGGCCGATGGTCAAGCTCGATGACGGCACCAAGGAAGAGCACAAGATCATCAAGACCAAGGATCCCGTGGCGCTCAAGAACCTGGCGCAGTGGATCCTGGCGCACTGATCAGAGGGGGGGTGCCCGACGGGCATGGCTTGCCGCCACATTCAAGCTGCGGAGTGGCGTGACGCCATGTCCGTTCGGAGAACTGCAATAATGTTTCGCAGCAGACTGGCAGCAGCTTTTTTGGTCGCGGTACTCGGCCTTGCCGCCAGTGCCGCCAATGGCGCAACCACCCCCGACGAAGTCCCGGGGGCCAAGCTCGACAACCCAACCTGCCTTTCATGCCATGACGGCGCCAAGGGGCCGATCGAGGTGCCCGGGCCCGATGAGGAAACCCGCCCGCTCCGCGCCGTCGAGCACCAAGGCTTCGCCTCCAGCGTGCACTCCGACATGCAGTGCGTTTCCTGCCATGTGGAGATCACCGACAGCGTCGCCAACCACAAAAAGCTCAGCGGCGCCCGGCCGCCTGATTGCGTCCAGTGCCACACCAAACTCCAGCAGGCCACAACGCAGAAGGATCCGACCGCGGACCAACCGCTGATGAGGACCATCGCTGAGAACATCGAAAGCTACAAGGCTTCCTTCCACGCGCGACCCAATGCCGATGAGCCCGGCAAG
>JANPCA010000217.1:0-2635 GCA_031430715.1 Hyphomicrobiales bacterium
CGGCGGACGTTGACCGCGTTGCGCGTGAGGTTCGGAACTCGCTCGCGCAGGTGGCTAGCCGTCTCTTGTCCGCGAGAGCTTGGCTCCGGCAGGGGAATGCAGGGGGTTTTGCTGAAACGCCAACTCCGCGCGATGGCCATACATACATTAACCAGGACTACGCGGTGGCGGGCAAGCTGCTCCGGCCGACTATTCTTATTCACGAAGCATTTCACGATCTAAGTGATTTCAATCAGGACTTCGGCGGCAATCCGGCGCAGGATCAAGCCACCAAGTATCATTTGAACGACACTAGAACGCAGTTGCTGAATGCTTATGCCATGAGCCAATTCGTGCTTCATATTAGCGAGGGGCAGGAAAAAATCCTCGGAAACACTGATTAGATCGCGATCGTGAGAGTCGGCAAAGACTTCATTCGACACCAATTGAATTACAACATTACCGTAATGGAATGCTATTTCGGTTTTTAGCTTCACGTGTTAGTGAAGTGTCCGCTCGTTCTAGCCCGCATTTCCCGCAGCCGGCATTGTGGATTTGACCTGCGCGTTGTGCTGTGAGATGCGGTCGACGTTGAGCTTGAGCTGACAGGAATTGCGGCTGAAAGCGCGCCAGGGTCCCGGTTGCAGATCTACGGCCGGTCTTTCGGCGATCTGGCTGGTGGCTTCGTCGTCCATAGTCGTGACGCCGCAGGTCACGTGCGCCCGGGTACTTTTGGAAGTGCTGGCATGATGACCTCATCCAGACGCACTCCGCCCCGCTCAACACCATGCACACTTGAATCGCTGCAGCCGACACGGTAGCAAGTCGCTACCTCTGTTCCCCTCCCCATGTGGGGAGGGGTGGGGGGTGGTTGGCGGATTGACTCGCGGACCCCTACCCTTAATCCCTCCCCACAAGGGGGAGGGAAAATGAGGTGATCGTAACATGCTGGAATCCGCGAAGCGCGTGGGCGAGAAGAAGGACTGGATCAAGGGGGCGACGGGTGATTGGGAAATCATCCTGGGGCTCGAAGTCCATGCCCAGGTTTTGGCCAAGTCCAAGCTGTTTTCAGGCGCTTCGGCCGAATATGGCGGCGAGCCCAATGACCATGTGTCCCTGGTCGATGCGGCGATGCCCGGCATGCTGCCGGTCATCAATGAATTCTGCGTCGAGCAGGCGGTGCGCACGGGCTTGGGCCTCAAAGCCCAGATCAACCCGCGCTCGGTCTTCGACCGCAAGTATTATTTCTATCCCTACCTGCCGCTGGGCTTCCAGTTTTCCCAGTATCTGCAGCCCATGGTCGGCGTGGGCACGGTGCATGTGGAGGTCGAGGGCCGTTCCGTCGAGGTCGGCATCGAGCGCCTGCATCTGGAACAGGACGCCGGCAAGTCGCTGCACGACCAGCATCCGTCCATGAGCTTCGTGGACCTCAACCGTTCCGGCTGCGCGCTGATGGAAATCGTCTCGAAGCCCGACATGCGCTCGGCCGAGGAAGCCAAGGCCTATGTCACCAAGCTGCGCCAGATCATGCGTTATCTCGGCACCTGCGACGGAAACATGGAGCAGGGATCGCTGCGCGCCGACGTCAATGTCTCGGTGCGCCGCCCGGGGGCGGAATTCGGCACGCGCTGCGAGATCAAGAATGTCAATTCCATCCGTTTCATGGGCCAGGCCATTGAGTATGAGGCAAGGCGCCAGATCGGCATTCTGGAGGATGGCGGTAAGATCGACCAGGAAACCCGGCTGTACGACGCCAGGAAGGGCGAGACCCGCTCGATGCGCTCCAAGGAGGAGGCCCACGATTACCGCTATTTCCCCGACCCGGACCTGCTGCCGCTGGAACTGGAAGACGGGCTGATCGAGACGGTCAAGGCCGGGCTTCCGGAGTTGCCGGATGAGAAGATCGCCCGCTTCGTCAGGGACTTCGGGCTTTCGCCCTATGACGCCGCGGTGCTCTCCGCCGAGCGGGCGTCGGCCGATTTCTTCGAGCAGGTGGCCAAAGGCCGGGACGGCAAGATGGCCGCCAACTGGGTCATCAACGAGTTGTTCGGGCGCTTGAACAAGGAGGGCAAGAGCATTGAAACCACGCCGGTTTCGGCCGCCCAGCTGGGCGGCATCGTCGACCTGATCCAGACCGGTGAAATCAACGGCAAGATCGCCAAGGATGTCTTCGAAATCGTCTGGAGCGAAGGCGGCTCGCCCGCCGGGATTGTCGAGACGCGCGGCCTGAAACAGGTCACCGACACGGGCGCCATCGCCAAGGCGGTCGACGCCATCATCGCCGGAAACCCCGACAAGGTGGCGCAGGTGAGGCTCAAGCCCACCATGCTCGGCTGGTTCGTGGGCCAGGTGATGAAATCCACCGGCGGCAAGGCCAACCCCCAGGCGGTGAGCGATCTGCTGAAGGCGAAGCTGGGGATTTAGCAGCGATTGAACTTGGTTTTCCAGCCTCATCCAAAACAGCGGGATGCCAGCCTTCGCTGGCATGACGAAAGTTTGGTAAGACCGCCTTTCGTAAATCATTGAAGTATTGAACATTCCTCCTATTTCCGTCATGCCAGCGAAGGCTGGCACCCCCCGCTTCCTTTGGCTACAGCGAGCGCGGGCATTCGACCGCACCGGCGCTGTTCAGCGAGGCGCCCTGGCCTAGGGCGTT
>JANPCA010000218.1:0-10014 GCA_031430715.1 Hyphomicrobiales bacterium
GCTCGACCAGCGCCTGCCAGGCGGTCAACCCCACCAGGGGGATGGAAGCCGCTTCCTCCATCGTGAGGTTCCCGGGCTTCAGCGCCACGTCGGCTTCGTTGATGGCAATGAATTGCGCGAATGTCCCGACCCGGCCATCGCGTGGCCGGGCATAGATCTCGTCGCCCGGCTTGAAGTGCTGGACATTCGCTCCGGCGCGGACGACCTTGCCGGCCACATCGTGCCCCAGGATGAAGGGGGTGCGATACGGCAGGATGAGCTTGAACTCGCCATCGCGAATCTTGGAATCGAGAAGATTGAGCCCAGCCGCGTGGATCTCGACCAGAACATCGTCATCCTGCAGCGCCGGCTCTGGCATGTCGCCGAAGCGCAGAGCGCCTTTCTTCTTGTATCGATCGAGGATGAAAGCCTTCATGATGATCTGTTCTCCAATCTCCTCTGCCGATGCAGTTCAGGGCGCTGCGCGATAGCGCTCTGCCGCATGGACCTGGGCAAATCCCGGGAGCATGATCTGTCGCGCCGCCTGATAGGCGTCCCATTGCCCGGCATCGGGAAGCGGAGGGATGGTCACGAGTTCGCGGCGGTCGAAGCCGACCAGCGCCGCGTCAACCAGATCGCCCACCTCCATCACGTTGGAAAGCGTGTTGATGTCGGTGCCTGAGCGTTCCCAGATCTCGGTGCGCGTCGCAGCGGGAAGCACGGCCTGGACGTAGACACCCTTCGGTCCAAGTTCGAGGCTGAGCCCCTGAGACAGAAACAGAACGAAGGCCTTGGTCGCGCCGTAGACCGTCATGCCGAACTCAGGCGCCAGCCCGACCACAGAACCGATGTTGATGATCGCGCCATCGCCGGCCTCCGCAAGACGGGGGGCGACTGCGCTGGCGAGCCGGAGAAGTGCTGTCGTGTTGAGCGCAACCAGCCGTGCGACGTCATCAGTCGCTTGCTCGATGAAGCTTCCGCCTACGTTCGCCCCAGCATTGTTAACGAGAATTCCGATACGGCGGTCGTCGCGCAGGCGCGTCTCTACTTCTGCAAGCTCGTTGGGCATTGTCAGATCGGCTTGTAGAATGTCGATGGCTACGCCACTTTCTTTGCGGAGACGAGCCGCCAGGAGTTCCATCCGCAGCTTGTCGCGGGCGACGAGTACGAGGTTGTGGCCGCGGCGCGCGAAGCGTTCGGCGTAGGTTGCGCCGATGCCCGTTGAGGCTCCGGTGATGAGGACTGAGGGGATAACGGTCATGGCATTGCTCTCTCGCGAAGTTGAACCTATATTCATGATGATTGTCATGAATGTTGCTAAATATGATGATCATCATGTAAATGTCAATAGGGCATGCGGAGATTTCTGGAATGAGAGTCAGTCGAGAGCAGATGTCAGAGAACCGCCGCCGGATCCTGGATGCGGCGAGCAGGCTGTTCCGGGCGAAGGGGTTCGACGCGGTTAGCGTCGCTGAAGTGATGAAAGCCGCGGGCCTCACCCATGGCGGCTTCTATGGCCATTTCGACTCGAAGGACGATCTGGTGGCCCAGACCCTTGCCTATGTCCTCGCCTTGAAGGCCGGCGGAGGCGGCGATCTTCGCGCCTTTCTCAACGCCTACCTTTCGCCCAGGCATCGCGACAATGCCGCCGATGGTTGCCCCACGGCGGGATTGGCTGCGGATATCCGGCACCAGACCACGGCGGCACGCGTGGCCATGACAGCGGGCCTTCGTTCGCAGATCGACCGGATCAGCGAGGCGCTCCCAGGGGTGGGTGAGGCCAACAGGCGCCGGGCGGCAATCGGCAGCTGGGCGGCGATGGTAGGGGCCGTGATCATCGCCCGGGCGATTGACGACCCAGCGCTTTCAGATGAGGTCCTGGAACAGACGCGCGCCTGGATCGATGCCGGCATCAGCCAAGTGCCGGCCAGTTAGCCCAGGCCGTACAAAGATTGAGGTGGTGGCTCCCCGACCTGGACTCGAACCAGGGACAATTCGATTAACAGTCGAATGCTCTACCAACTGAGCTATCGGGGAATGTGACGGGCCTATAGCAGAGGGGTTCGGGCGGGGTAAAGCACTTTCGTTCTTTTGGGCCGGGCGGGTGGAAGTCGCTCGATGCTACCCTATATAGGGCCGACAGGGGCGGGGAGAGCGATGGCGAAAATCAATCTGGCGGGATACAGGATCGGCGTGCCCGGTCACCCCCTGCTGCGCATGGCGTTGGGTGCGCTGTTCATTGTGTTCGGAATTTTCGGCTTTCTGCCGGTGCTGGGATTCTGGATGATCCCGGTCGGATTGGCGATCCTGGCCATCGACTTCCCGCCGGTGCGGCGCTTTCAGCGGCGCATGACGGTGGGGCTCGGCAATTGGCTCTACCGGCGCTGGCCGGGGCTTGCCAAGCGCTTCGGCTATGGCGAGCCAAAGCCGGAGCGGCGTTCGTGAGGGATTGGAGGCCTCGCCCGGAATCGAACCGGGGTGCAAGGATTTGCAGTCCTCTGCGTAACCACTCCGCCACGAGGCCTCAAGGCCTGCGGCTTATAGTCGAAGGCGGGCCGTGACACAACCGTGTCAATGGCTCGCTGCAAATCCAGTGCATTACCGCACCAGACAAGTGGACTTGGGGAAAGTCATTGGCTAACAGGATTCCTTGAAGACCCTATCCAAAGCCCCCAAGGACGACCATGACCGACTATGCCGCAGCCCGCCAGAACATGATCGAATCGCAGGTGCGCCCCAATGGCATCACCGACAGCCGGATCATCGCGGCAATGGAACAGGTGGCGCGGGAAGATTTCGTGCCCGAGGGGCGTAAAGCGGTCGCCTATGTCGACGAGGACGTGCAATTGAGCCCCGCCCAGGGCCAACGCTATCTGATCGAAGCCATGGCCTTCGCCAAGCTGGTGCAGCTGGCGCAGGTGAAGCCCAGCGACCGGGTGCTGTGCGTGGGGGCAGGCAGCGGATATGGCAGCGCCGTGCTGGCGCAATTGGGGGCCAGCGTCGTGGCGCTCGAATCGGATGCGGCATTGGTGGCCGTGGCGCGCAAGACTCTTGGGGGCCTGGTGAAGGTGGTCGAGGGCGGGCTTGAAGCCGGTGCCAAGGCTTTGGGACCTTTCGACGTGATTGTGCTGGAGGGCCGGGTGGCGGAGGTTCCGCCCGCCCTGCTGGGCCAGTTGGCCGAGGGCGGGCGTCTTGTCGCGGTGGTGGGCGAGACGGAGATGGCCAAGGCCTGCGTCTATACCCAAGGGCAGCATGGCGCCGCCATGCGCCAGGCCTTCGATGCGTCGGTGGCCGCGCTGCCGGGATTTCTCAAGAAGAAACCGGCTTTCGTGTTCTGATCCGCCTCCGTCGCGGGCATTGGTGTGTTGGGTTGCGTCGGGGCGGGGATGATGTTGTCGCCCGCCGTCATGGTCCAAATGGTGAGTTGATGACGAGCAAGTGGCTTCGCGGTTGGGTGTTCGGCCTGGCATTTTCGGCGGCGGGAAGCGTATTCGCGGGGGCGGCATTCGCCGATACGCTGTTTGGCGCCATGGAGAAGGCCTATACCACCAATCCGTCATTGCAGGGCGAGCGCGCCGGCCAACGGGCCATCGACGAGCAGGTGCCGCAGGCGCTCTCCGGATGGCGGCCCAAGGTGTCGGTGACCGGCAGTCTGACGCGGGACTATACCGAATTTTCCAACGGCAGACTGATCACCGATCAAGGCCTGGGCAACGAGGGCAGGGCCGACTTGCAGATTGCCCTGCGGCAGCCGATTTTCCGCGGCTTCAAGACCATCGAGGGCACCAGGGCCGCCGAGGCCCGGGTCGAAGGGGGCCGCCAGAACCTGCTGGTCACCGAGCAGAATGTTCTGTTCGCGGTGGTTCAGGCCTACATGAATGTCTATGCCGGGCGGCAACTGGTGGGGCTGCAAAAGCAGAATGTGGCGGCGCTGAGCGGGCAGCTGAAGGCCGCCAACGAGCGCTTCAATGCCGGCGAGATCACCCGCACCGACGTGGCCCAGGCGCGCGCCAGCCTGGCCCGGGCGCAATCCCTGCAGACCAATGCCGAGGCCGAACTGGCCCGCGACGTCGCGACCTATCTGCAGGTCGTGGGCAACGAACCCGGCAAGCTGGCGGCGCCGAAAACCGGCAAGCTGCCGAAGTCGTTGTCCGCGGCACTCGCCAAGGCCGGGGAAACCAACCCCAATATTCTCGCTTCGGCTTTCGTCGAAATTGCAGCCCAGCACGACATCGAGGTGGAGCGCGGCGATTTGCTGCCGACGGCCGACCTCGAAGCCAGCGCCTTTCTGCAAGACAAGTTCGAAAACAACATTGGTTCTACCAATCACTTGTTTAAAGGCACTCCCGGCTCGTCGCGAGGCTATTCGGTTTCCGCCGTCGTCAGCGTGCCGATCTATGAGGGAGGTGCCGTCTATTCGCGCATCCGCCGGGCCAAACAGCTGGCGAGCCAGCAGCGCATCGCCGTCGTCGAGGTGGCCCGCGCCGTCCGGCAGGCGGTGGCCGCCTCGTGGAGTGCCTATGTGGCACTTGGTGAGATCATAGCCCAGGCCAAGGTGCAGGTTTCGGCGGCGGCGCTGGCGTTGGATGGCGTGCAGCAGGAATACCAGGCGGGTACACGCACCACGCAAGACGTTCTCGATGCACAGTCGGCGCTGGTTTCGGCCAGGACGACCCTGGTCACGGCCGAAAAGAACCGGATCATTTCGGCCTATCAGCTACTCTCGGCGGTGGGTCAGCTCACGGCGCGCGATTTGGGACTGAAGGTCACGATCTACGATCCGGCCGAGAACTACAACCGGGTTCGCGACAAGTGGATCGGAACGGGTGTGGAAACCGTCGAATAGTTTAGGCGCCGATATCGACAAGGTTCCGGGGCTGGCGTAATTCTGTTGACGGCTGGCCGGGAGTGACGGCTGGCGATTCGAACTGGGGTGCAAGGTGACGGCTGAACCGAGAATGGAGGAGCTCCTCGCTTCGATCCGCAAGGCAATTCATGACGATATCGGCGACGTGCCGGCCTCCATGTCGGCCCAGTCCTCGGGCACGCTCTACAAGAACGCGATGCGCGAGTTGCACGTGAGGGTGGGCGAGGACGCCGCTTCGGCTGCCGCGGAAATCCAGCAGTTGCGCGACAAAATCAACCGTTCGCGGGCCGGCGATCCGGTGCCGCGCGAGTCCTTTGGCCGGACTTCGATCCCGGCGGGGCCACGCGCCAACGCGCCGCCGCGCCGGACCTGGCGCGAGCTGGAGCCGCAGCCGCAACTGCGGCCGAGCATCGCGGAGGCGGAATTTGTGCCCCCCCGGGCCCGCCAGGAACGTCCCGCCAAGGTTGAGGTGGCACCCGAGCCGGCACCCTATGATCTGCCGCGGTGGCGCGAGGAAGAACAGGCGGCGTTGCCGCCTCCGCCCGATTACCGGGCACGGCCCGAACCCGCCATGCTGTCGGGCGATACAACCCAGGCGGTGCAATCGGCCTTCAACCGGTTGGCCGACACGGTTCTGACCCGGGCGGGCGGCGAGCGCTCGATCGAAGACCTGACACGGGAACTGTTGCGCGGCATGTTGAAACAGTGGCTCGATGAAAACCTTCCTGGTCTCGTCGAGCGCCTGGTGCGCGAGGAAATCGAACGGGTGGCGCGGCGCGGACGTTAGCCATTTCCGGTTGATCGTCATATCATTAATCAATTCAAGGTAGTGTTTTCCCGTTGCGAGGCGGCCTCTATTGCCCGTCCCAGCACCTTGCGGGTCATTGCCATGGACATGAGCGACAAGCGGCGGGCGCCACGGCGAAGAGTTCTGAAGGACGGGAAAATCGTCATGATGAACAACTGGTCCGTCGTCGATTGCTGCGTGCGCGATATCTCGGACACGGGCGCGCGCATCCGCTGCGACAATCCGGCGGCCGTTCCCAACGTCTTCCGGTTGATGATGCCTTACGACAATTCGATCCGCGATGTGGAAGTCGTGTGGCGCGGCGCGAGTCTGTTCGGCGTCACCTTCACCGGTCCGGCGCGCCGGGCGCCGCCGCGCAAGTGGTGAGACCGCAACCCGGGATTGTTTAAGAATTCGTCAGGTAATTGTTGCTTAAGGTTTCCGGCGTGATGCCCCAGTGGATAGACGCACATGCCCGGCCCGCAAGGCAACGACGAGGAAAATCGCGCCGCCCGGCGCCAGCGCATCCTGAAACAGGGCAAGATTCTGCTGACCAATGAATTGAACGGCATGGACTGCACGGTGCGCGATATTTCCGGCACCGGCGCCAAGTTACTGTACACCGGCCCCGGGACGATTCCCGATCACTTCCGGCTGGTGTTCCCAGCCGACCGGACCATGCGCGAGGTGAAGGTGATGTGGCGCAGGGCCGATCAGATCGGCGTGCAATTCACCTCCGAAACCCGGCGGGCACCGCTGCTGAAGTGGTAGGCGGCCCCGCGTTAAGGCTGAAACGCGGCGGGCCCAGCATCTGGCAAGGCACTTGCTTTGGAAGGCTGGATAAGCCCCCGGAGTGATCCAAGATGAACGACAATCGGCAGACGGCACGGATGCGGCGCCTCAAGGAAGGGCGCGTGGTGTTCAACGGCAAACGCTCGGTGATGAGCTGCATCGTGCGCGATGCCAGCAAGTTCGGGGCGCGTATCACCATCGGCGAGCCCTATCTCATTCCCCACGAATTCGAATTCAGCGTCTCGGGCGAGGAGCCCCGGGCTGCGCGCAAAGTGTGGGTGCACGAAAAGGAAATGGGACTGCAGTTCCTCGCCTAAGAGCGCCGTTGCATGGGGGCTTCCTCTGGTGTTTAAGGCGACGCCAACGCCAACTCCGGTTGAACCTGTCCCATCATGCTCGAGAAGACCTTTACGCCCGCCGAAATGGAAGCCCGCCTTTATGCCGAATGGGAGGCCCGCGGCTTCTTCAAGCCGGGGCGGAAGCCCAAGGCCAAGCCCTTCACCATCGTGATCCCGCCGCCCAATGTGACGGGCTCGCTGCACATGGGGCACGCCCTCAACAACACCATCCAGGACATTCTGGTGCGCTTCGAGCGCATGCGGGGCAGGGACGTGCTGTGGCAGCCCGGCACCGACCACGCCGGCATCGCCACCCAGATGGTGGTGGAGCGGCTGTTGAAACAGGAAAACAACACCGACCGCCGCACCATGGGGCGGGAAGCCTTCCTCAGCCGCGTGTGGGAGTGGAAAGCCGAATCGGGCGGCATTATCTCGCAGCAGTTGCGGCGGCTGGGCGCATCGTGCGACTGGTCGCGCGAGCGTTTCACCATGGACGATGGGTTGTCCAAGGCGGTGCTCAAGGTCTTCGTGCAGCTTTATAAAGAGGGGCTGATCTACAAGGACAAACGCTTGGTGAACTGGGACCCGGTGTTCCAGACGGCGATCTCCGATCTCGAAGTCGAGACGCGCGAGACCAAGGGCGCCATGTGGTCCTTCGCCTATCCGCTGGTGGATGGGCCAATCGACGGGATTTCCGAGATCGTCATTTCCACGACGCGGCCCGAGACCATGCTGGGCGATGGCGCCGTGGCGGTGCATCCATCGGATCAGCGCTACAAGAACCTGATCGGTAAATTGGTGCGGTTGCCGATTGCCGAGCGGTTGATCCCAATCATCGCGGACGAGTATCCCGATCCGGAGTTTGGCACCGGTGCTGTCAAGATCACCGGCGCCCATGATTTCAACGATTTCGAGGTGGCCAGGCGCCACGATATTCCGCTGATCGTGCTCATGGACCGCCAGGCGCGGATGATTTCGACACCGGAAAACCATGTGCCGGAGCGCTATCAAGGCAAGGACCGTTTCGTGGCGCGCGACATGGTGCTCGCCGAAATCGAGGCGCTTGGTTTCTATCGCGGGCGCGAAGACAAAATCATTCCCCAGCCCTTCGGCGACCGCTCGAACGTCGTCATCGAGCCGATGCTCACCGAGCAATGGTATGTGAACGCCCAAGAACTGGCCAAGCCCGCCATCGCGGCAGTGGAGAAGGGCGAAACAGTCTTCGTGCCGAAGAACTGGGACAAGACTTACTTTGAGTGGATGAACAACATCCAGCCCTGGTGCATCTCGCGGCAATTGTGGTGGGGGCACCAGATCCCGGCGTGGTATGGCCCGGACGGCACCATATTCGTGGCCGAGACCGAAGAGGCAGCACGCGCCGAAGCGAGGCTCAAGTTTGGCAAAGCCGTCGAACTGACCCGCGACGAAGACGTGCTCGACACCTGGTTCTCCTCCGCGCTCTGGCCGTTCTCGACGCTGGGCTGGCCCGATCAGACTCCCGAATTGAAGCGCCACTACAAGACCGACGTTCTGGTCACCGGCTTCGACATCATCTTCTTCTGGGTGGCCCGCATGATGATGATGGGCTTGCATTTCATGAAAGAGGTGCCGTTCCACACGGTCTATATCCACGCCCTGGTCCGCGACGAGAAGGGCCAGAAAATGTCGAAGTCGAAGGGCAATGTCATCGATCCTTTGGAACTGATCGACGCCTACGGAGCGGACGCGTTGCGCTTCACGCTCGCCGCCATGGCCGCACAGGGCCGCGATATCAAGTTATCAAAGCAGCGGGTCGAAGGTTACCGCAATTTCGGCACCAAGCTGTGGAACGCGGTGCGCTTTGCCGAGATGAACGGCGTGTCCCGCGACTGGAATTACGATCCCGTGGCGGCGCGTGTGACGGTCAACCGCTGGATCGCCGGGGAAACGGCGCGCACCCGGGACACGGTGACGCGGGCCATCGAAGAGCACAAGTACAACGAGGCGGCGGGTGCGCTCTATCAATTCGTGTGGAACGTCTTCTGCGACTGGTATCTGGAACTGATCAAGCCCATTCTTTCAGGCGCCGATGACGCGGAACGCCATGAAACCAGGCAATCGGCCGCCTGGGTGATCGACCAGATCCTGCTGCTGCTGCATCCCTTCATGCCCTTTCTCACCGAGGAACTTTGGCAGAAGGTGGCGCCGCGCTCGCACTGGCTGATCGAGTCCGAATGGCCCTGGTACAAAGGCCTCGGCGATCAAGCCGCCGACGCCGAGATCGAATGGGTGATCCGGCTCATCTCGGACGTGCGCTCGGTCCGGGCCGAGATGAACGTGCCAGCGGGCGCCAGGATCGCCTGCGTCATCGTCAGTGCGGGACCCGAAACCCGCATGCGGGCGGCGCGCTGGGAGGCCGAAATCATGCGACTGGCCCGGTTGTCGTCCATCTCCTTCGAGGACCAGGTGCCGCGCGCCGCGGCGCAGATCGTCATTGCCGAGGCGACGGTGGCGCTGCCGCTCGAAGGTGTCATCGATTTCGCCGCCGAGAAGGCCAGGCTCGCCAAGGAACTGGACAAGATCGCCAAGGACTCGGGCGCCATCGATGGCCGTCTCAAAAACCCCGGCTTCACCGCCAAAGCGCCTCCCGACGTGCTGGAGGAAGCCCGCGAACGCAAGATGGAACTGGGAGCGCGAAAGACCAAGGTGGAAGAGGCGCTGCGGCGGCTGGGGTGAAAGAGTTAGCCAGTACTAAAGGTTTCCGCGGCGTCTACAGGCGCATCATCTCGTTCTGGTCGCCGACTATTCCCTTTGCCGCGGGCCTCGAAGGCAAGGGCTTTTGGAACTACATCACAAAGGCACCGCCAGTGGTTTGGCGGCGTTATCGCATCAGTAATACGAATTGGTCAGGTTTGCGGCGGCCGCTTCGCGCCATCGTGCTAAGTGATATTCATCTTGGTAGTCAAGCAGATGATATCGCGCGCTTGCAAGGTATCGTCGATGAGATCAATTCCAAGCCATGTGACGTCGTGCTTCTGCCGGGTGACTTTGTAAATATGCAGCCCTTTGGAGGTGGCCGCGTTCGGCCCGGCGTCATTGCCGAAGTGCTGGCACCACTGGCCAATCGGCGCCCCGTGGTTGCCGTCTTGGGCAATCATGATGTCAACTATGGAGCTCAGATCGTTTCCAGTTCGCTTGCTCGGAGTGGCATCCGGGTTCTGTTCAATGAAAGTGCCGTCTTTGAAACGGAGGCGGGAGCAATCTGCATTGCT
>JANPCA010000219.1:0-1513 GCA_031430715.1 Hyphomicrobiales bacterium
CCGTCTCGTCCTTGCCGAACAGGGCCAACTGGATTTGCCCGGCCTCCGCCGTGATGCCGATTTCCGCATCGCGCGCCACGAAATGCGGGTGGATGGCCAGCCGCGACGGCTTCAGCCAGACCTCGCCGGTGATGCCGAAGGGTAGGCCCGCTGCAAAACCGGTCTCGAGACCGGGCGAGGCGCCTGTCCAGTTCAGGAACAGCGGCGCCAGGACATCGCGCAAGGCCAGCTCGCCGGTTTCAATCTGGCCAGAGACCTTGCCGGCCACATCGGCATCGAGCCGTCCAGTGATTTTCGCCGTGCCCAGGCGGCCCGCCAGATCGGGCAGGATGAATGCTCCGTCCACGGTCTTTACCGCCGTGTCGAGCACCAGGACGCTGGCCGCCGGAATGGCGGCGGGAAGCCCCATGGCCCCGGTCAGGGCCGCGGCATCGGTACTTCGCAGCGACAACTTGCCGTCGAGCCCAATCCCCGGCGTGGCGGCTTCAACGGAGCCGTCATAGCCAAAACGCGCCCCATAGGCCTTGAGCGCTGCGCTGACCATGAAGCCGCCGGCCTTTGTTCCGGCGGCCTTGAACGACAGTTCACCGGGAAATTGATCGCTGGTTGCCGGCACGAGCCCCGCCAGTTGCACAAGCCGACCCGACGTGGGGCTGGCAATCGAGCCCTCTGCCGTGATGTCGAGCGCCGGGTTCATCCCGCCCCTGGCCGAAATGGTCAGGCCCCCCGCTGTGCCGTTCACGTCGAAAGACATGGTGGCGCCCGGCGTCGCGGGCTTGACCGCAAAGTCACCCTTGATGGCCATCGGGCCGAGTGCTGTGGACCAGGCCGGATCGCCGCCGCCCCGGATAAGCCCCAGCAGCCGTAGCAATTCGCGCGGGTCGGCGGCGTTGACGTCGACACCGATGGCACCATCCGCGCCCCTGCCGCTGTCGATGATCAGTCCTGTCGCTTCGAGCCTGGCACCGCCAACCGAGCCGATCGCCAGGGTGCGCAGGTCGAGGCCATTGGCGCCCGAGGCAAGATCGAGCGCCACTTCGGTCGCCGTCACCTTGTTGATCAGCATCTCGCGGGCCTGCAGGATCAGGCGGAGATCGGCCGCGTCCTGATGCGGCAGCACGGCGCTCAGGAGCCTTTCGAGCCCTTGGGCCCCGGCGCCCGAAAAGGCCGAAATGCCTTGTGGAATGAAAGTGTCGATGTCGAGTTTCCGGGCATCGACGCGCATGTCGACCGCGGTGCGCCCGCCGCGCGTGATCGAAAGTTCGGCCGATCCCCTTTCGCCGTCCAGCTCATACTCAGCTTTCGAAAGCTGGAAACGAGACGGCGTGAGACTGACACCGGTCTGCAGCTTGAGCCGCCCCCTGCTCCCCGTCCATATGGCGGTCAAACCGTCTTTGCCTTCCGGCCAGGCCCAGGAGGCCAACTGGCGCAGATCGCTCGATTCGACCGCCAGTTCGCCCGCCAGCTCGGCGCCCGATGCGCCGGGAAAGAACACCCCCGCGAACAGCGCCTT
>JANPCA010000220.1:0-2702 GCA_031430715.1 Hyphomicrobiales bacterium
CACCCTGCCCTCTCCCCCGCTGGCGCGGTGGAGAGGGGGCATATGCGATGGTCCTGTCTTTGTTGGGGAGGGGAATTTATTCACACAATCCCCGGTCCGGTGATCTCGCGCAGTAGCTTGCGGAAGATGGCTTCGGCATAGGCGGTGTAGTCGTTGGCGGGCATGACGAAATTGCCAGGGCCGCCGACCACGTTGTTCTCGAAATAAACGTCAAGCGTCGGCCATTCATTGAGGATGGTCAGGCCATTGATGGTGATGCCTTGGGCCACCAACCTGTCGCGCATGGGCCGGACCGGCTGGCCGATGTTGTTGCGGCCGTCGGAGGAGACATCGATCACGCGGCGTTCGGCGGAGGGGGCGCGTTCGAATTGCAGGGCCGAAAACATCATGGCCGTCGAGATCGACGTGCCGCCCTCGGCCAATTGGCGCGGCAGGCTGGAGAGAATCATGCCAAGCTCGTCGGCATCGGCAGCGCCTGAAATGATGGTCCAGGGCAGCACCACTTTCTGATTGTTTTCGTCAGACCACTGAACAACGGCAACGGCGATGCGCTGGCGCCTGCCTTGGGCGATGGCCTTCTTCACTTCCTCGCGCAGGAAGGCGCGGCCAAGACCCTCCATCTGCAAGCGGAATTCGCGGGCATCGACACTGAAGGAGCAATCGACCGCCAGCACCAGCGCCAGATCGACCTCGTAATCCTGGGCACGGCCGGCCGGCAACGGCATGGCCATGGCCCAGAACAAGCTCAAGACCACCAGCCAGCGCGAGCGAAACCCAACCCGGCGCGTGACTGTCATGACCTTAGTTACCTCAATGCTGGAACTCGATGAAATCGAGGGCGCGGCAATCCTCGGCCTTCCAGCCGACGCTCACGTCGCGGCCCTTGGCGATGTCGTCACTCGCCCCCTTGTTCGGCACCTTGACGATAAAATCCGTGCTGCCCGCCACCTCGAGGCGGGCGCGGATGTGATCGCCCAGATAGATCAGCTCAGCGATGCGGCCCTTGAGGACGACATTGGCGGTCGTCGCGGCGGGATTGATTTCGACGCGCTCAGGCCTGAGCGACAGCAGCGTGCGGCCGCCCTTCTCGCGGGCGTTGATGGCGAGCGCCTTCACCATCTCGCCGTTGTCAAGCTTGACCGTCGCCACATCGTTCTTGCCGATCTCGGCGATCGTACCCTTTAGTTTGTTGTTCTCGCCGATGAACTGGGCGACGAAGGAATTGACCGGGCGCTCGTAAAGTTCATCGGGAGTCGAGAGCTGCTGCACGATGCCGTCGTTGAACACCGCGATGCGGTTCGACATGGTGAGGGCTTCCGATTGGTCGTGGGTCACATAGACGATGGTGACGCCCAAGCGCTCGTGAATGTGCTTGATCTCATATTGCATCTGCTCGCGGAGCTGCTTGTCGAGCGCCCCCAGGGGCTCGTCCATCAGCACCAGGTCGGGCTCGAACACCAGGGCGCGGGCGACAGCGACGCGCTGCTGCTGGCCGCCCGAAAGCTGGCCCGGGCGGCGGTTGCCCATTTGCGGCAGTTCCACCATCTTGAGGATCTTGGCAACACGGGCCTCGACCTCGGCCTTAGGCACGTTGCGCACCTGCAGCGGGAATGCGAGATTTTCGTTGATCGTCATGTGCGGAAACAGCGCGTAGTTCTGGAACACCATGCCGATGCCGCGCTTGTGCGGCGGCACGTTGTTGATCGGCTGGTTCTTCAAGTAGATTTCGCCATGGGTGGCGGGTTCGAAGCCGGCCAGCATCATCAAGGTCGTGGTCTTGCCCGAGCCCGACGGCCCCAGCATGGTGAGGAATTCGCCCTTGGCGATGTCGAGGTTGAGATTCTTGACGACCAGGGTCTCGCCGTCATAGCTCTTCTGCACATTGACGAAGCGCACCATCGCATCGCTTGCTGGGACGTTCTTGGCCATTCCCCGGTATCCTCACTCGCGATTTTTTGGTTGTTGGCGAAGGATCATAGGCCGCACCGCTGGCCTTGGATAGTGCCCTTTGCCTTGTGGACAAATCGTAGACGCCTCCTCTCCCGCAAGCGGGAGAGGAACACCCTTGCGCGAGCCAAGGGTCAGGTGAGGGGCAGTCTGAGACGCAGGCAGTGGCGCCCGGTGCCTGCCCCTCACCTGCCCGCTTCGCGGGCGTCCTCTCCCGCAAGCGGGAGAGGTTGAGATCAGCGCTTCTTCTTCGCCCCGACGATCAGATGTTCCGGACCATAGGGAAACCCCGTGATGTTCTTGTTGCCCTTTTCGGTGATCACCAGGATGTCGTGCTCGCGGTAGCCGCCCGCACCCTTGGTGCCCTCGGGGATCATGATCATCGGCTCCATGGAGACGACCATGCCGGGCGCCAGCACCGTATCACAATCTTCGCGCAGTTCGAGGCCGCCCTCGCGGCCGTAATAGTGGCAGAGCACGCCGAAGGAATGGCCATAGCCGAAGGTGCGGTATTTCAGGAGATCGTGGCTGGCATAGATGCCGTTCAGCGCCTTGGCGACGTCGGAGCATTTCGCACCCGGCACCAGCAGCTTCTTGCCTTCATCATGGACATGACAATTGATCTCCCACAGGCGGAGATGTTCCTTCGATGCCGTTTCGGCAAACAGCGTGCGCTCGAGCGCCACATAGTAGCCCGCCACCATCGGGAAGCAGTTGAGGCTGAGGATGTCGCCGCGCCTGATCTTGCGGCTGGT
>JANPCA010000221.1:0-1946 GCA_031430715.1 Hyphomicrobiales bacterium
CGTCAGGATGGGCAACTGCCGCCCGATGTCGGCAACCGTTCTCCGCAACTGACCACGTTTGAACATCCTTGGCGCGGCTTTCCTGCGGGGCGTGATGGCCTTGGGATCGTCCTCGTACCCGAACATGGCCAGGACGCTATCGACATGGGAAAGCCTATCTGTGATGGCGCGGCGTTTCCTGTCATGGGCGGCAAGTTCGCCTGCCAGTTCGGCGCGTTTCTTCACCAACGCGGAAATCACATGGGGTTCGGCCATGCCCGGATTTTGGCCGAAAAGGCGGGCGAAGTCCGGGTGCTGTTCCTACATAATGCCGAGTAACCGCGCCCTTCCCTGCCCCTCTCCCGCCTGCGCGAGAAGGGTAAAGGAAGGCACCCTTCCCTGCCCCTCTCCCGCTTGCGGGAGAGGGTGGCGCGGGTACGCGCCGGGTGAGGGGCTTCCCTCGATCCGGGACTTGATCCCGTCTGCTTATCACCCTATGGCACCGGGCATGACGAGCGACACCGCGATGACCCCCACCCCCGAAGATCTGGCCGGCGCGGTGCTCACCATCGACCTGGTGGCGCTTCAAGACAATTGGCGCCTGTTGTCGGCGCGCGCCGGGGCCGCCGCATGTGGCGCCGCTGTCAAGGGCAATGGCTATGGCTTAGGCATCGCTCCCGTCGCCAGGGCGCTGTGGGAGGCAGGCTGCCGCTCCTATTTCGTGGCTCGACCCAAAGAGGGCGAGGAACTGCGCAGGCTTCTCCCCGAGGCCGTCATCTATGTGCTGGACGGGCTGTTCCCGGGCCAGGCCGAATTCTACGCCAAGCTCAATCTCTGCCCGGCGCTGATCTCGATCGAGGAGGCCCGCGAATGGGCGGGCTTCGGCAGGGTCTATGGCCGCAAGCTCCCCTGCGCGATCCATGTCGACACCGGCATCAACCGGCTGGGCTTCACCATGGCCGGATTCGCGGCGCTGCTCGAAGACCAGTTCACCATGGACGGCCTCAATGTCGAACTGCTGATGAGCCACCTCGCCTGCGCCGATGAGCCGGGCCATGCCCTGAACGATAAACAGCGCGCCGCCTTCGCCGCGGTGCGGCGGCTGCTGCCGGGTGTCAAGGCCAGCCTCGCCAATTCCAGTGGCATCTTCTTGAGGGACGGCTTCACCCATGACCTGGTGCGCCCCGGTATCGCACTCTATGGCGGCAACCCGGTGCCAGGGAGTCCAAACCCGATGCGCGCCGTGGCCCATCTGGAAGGCACCGTCATGCAGGTGCGCGATGTGAAGGAGGGCGAGACCGTTGGCTATGGCGCCACCTGGGAAGCCTCCCGCCCCACCCGCATCGCCGTGCTGGGGGCCGGCTACAAGGACGGCGTGCCGCGCAGCCTCTCCTCGCAGCAGACCGACGGCCCGGCCCAGGTCTTCATCATGGGCCTGCGCTGCCCGGTCATCGGCCGCGTCTCCATGGACATGATGGCCGCCGACATCACCGATCTCATGCCGCGGGAGGTGGTGCGCGGCACCAGGGCCGAAATCCTCGGGGCCAACATCCTGATCGATGAGGCGGCGGGCTGGGCCGGCACCATTTCCTATGAGTTGCTCACCCGCTTGGGCAGCCGCTATGCAAGGCTCTATACAGGCCTCGAATCGGAGCCCGCCGCTTGAACTTCTTTGCCAGCATCGGACGTACCACGCTGTCGCTCCTCGAGGAGATCGGCCGTGTGGCGCTGTTCCTGAAGGACGGGTTGCTGCAGGGCCTGACGCCCACCATCTATCTGCGCCAGATTGCCGATCAGATGTTGCGCATCGGCTATTTCTCGCTGCCCGTGGTGGGCCTCACTGCTTTCTTCACCGGCGGCGCCCTGGCCTTGCAAATCTACCTGGGTTCCTCGCGCTTCAATGCCGAAAGCCTGGTGGCTTCGATTGTCGCCCTTGGCATTACCCGTGAGCTGGGGCCGGTGCTGGC
>JANPCA010000222.1:0-1576 GCA_031430715.1 Hyphomicrobiales bacterium
GGCAGGCGGTTGAAATCGTGGCGATCTGGATGGCCGTCTATCTCGGCATATCGGTGCTGACGTCGATGTTCATGAACTGGTTCAACGCCAAAATGGCATTGGTGGAGCGCTGATGATGACCGCCTTTGTCCGCACAGTTGAAGAGCCCTCCTTGCCGCCGCCCTACAAGGAAAGTGGCATCGTCGGTTGGGCCCGCAAAAACCTGTTCGCAACGCCGATGGATTCGGCGATGTCGATACTGGCCATGCTGTTCCTCGCATGGCTCCTGCCGCCGATGTTCCGCTGGCTGGTCATCGATGCGCAGTGGACCGGCACCGACCGCTCCTTCTGCACTGACACGCTGCAGGGCGGCATCCACCCGGAAGGCTGGTCCGGCGCCTGCTGGGCCTTCGTCGGCGCAAAGTTCCAGCAGTTCCTCGTCGGGCGCTATCCCGATGCCGAACGCTGGCGCGTCTGGCTGACCGGTGCGCTGATGATTGCACTGCTGATCCCGCTCCTGATGCCCAAAGTGCCGCACAAGGCGCTGAACGCCATCGTTTTCTTCGCCGTGTTCCCGGTCATTGCATGGATTCTCCTGCACGGCGGCATGCTCGGCCTGTCCGAAGTCGAAACACCGCTCTGGGGCGGCTTGCTCGTCACACTGGTAATCTCGTTCGTCGGCATCACGGTTTCGCTGCCGCTCGGCATCCTGCTCGCCCTCGGGCGGCGCTCGAAACTGCCAGTGGTGAAGTTTCTGTCGGTTGTCTTCATCGAAGCCGTGCGCGGCGTGCCACTGGTCACGGTCCTGTTCATGGCCTCGGTCATGCTGCCGCTGTTCCTGCCGCCCGGCGTCACCTTCGACAAACTGATGCGCGCGCTCGTTGGCGTTGCCCTGTTCGCCTCGGCCTACATGGCGGAGGTCATCCGCGGCGGCCTGCAGGCGATCCCGAAGGGTCAGTATGAGGGCGCGGATTCGCTCGGCCTCGGCTATTGGCAGAAAATGTATCTCATCGTCATGCCGCAGGCGCTGAAGCTGGTGATCCCGTCGATCGTCAACTCCTTCATCTCGCTCTTTAAGGACACGTCGCTCGTCTACATCATCGGCATGTTCGACCTGCTTGGCATTGTCCGCCAAAACTTCTCCGACGCCGCCTGGGCGTCGCCATCCACACCCAAATCCGGCCTCATCTTCGCGGCCTTCATCTTCTGGGCCTTCTGCTTTGCCATGTCGCGCTATTCGCAGTTCATGGAACGGCAGCTGGAAACCGGACACAGGAAATAGGAAGACCATTATGGCTGAAGTAGCACACGCCACATCCACCGCACCTGCCGTCCAGATGATCGGCGTGCACAAATGGTACGGCGAGTTCCATGTCCTCAAAGACATCAACTTGAACGTCGAAAAGGGCGAGCGCATCGTTGTCTGCGGCCCGTCCGGCTCCGGCAAGTCGACCATGATCCGCTGCATCAACCGGCTGGAAGAACACCAGAAGGGCCAGATCATCGTCGACGGCATCGAACTCACCAACGATCTGAAAAAGATCGACGAAGTCCGCCGCGAAGTCGGCATGGTGTTCCAGCACTTCAACCTGTTCCC
>JANPCA010000223.1:0-12240 GCA_031430715.1 Hyphomicrobiales bacterium
ACCCCGGCAACATCATCGACTACCGGGTGAACATCGCGAGGCCCGATGATCCGGTGATGCTGGGCATCGGCGATTTCGATTACCGTTCGGAGCAATATTACATGCATGTCGATCCGGCGGTCGAGATTCTGGCCACCACGACGTTCAGCGGCGAACATTGCGATTTCGTCAAGGGCGTCGTCATGCCCGTCGTCTGGAAGAAGCGCTATGGCCAGGCCCGCGTCTTCTATTCGGCGCTGGGCCACACCGCGGAAGAATTCAAGGTGCCGCAGATGCGCACCATTGTCGAGCGGGGGTTGTTATGGGCGGCACGGTGATCGAGACGGAAGAGACGCTTCGGTCGAAGTTCAGCGCGGTGCATCCGCTCGCCGTCACCAAGTCGCGGCCGGGGCTCGATAAGTATTCGCGCCAGTTCATCGCACTGTCGCCCTTCCTGGTGATCTCGACGGCGGACGCAAACGGCAAGGCCGATCTCTCGCCGCGCGGCGATCCACCGGGCTTCGTCCAGATGATCGACGAGCGCACCATCCTGGTCCCCGACCGGCCGGGCAACAACCGGCTCGACACCATGGCCAATATTCTCGCCAACCCCAATATCGGCTGCCTGTTCTTCATTCCGGGTTTCGAGGATACATTGCGGCTGAACGGCACGGCGAAGATCACTGAAGATGCGGAGCTTCTCAAACACTGCGCGGTGAACGGCAAGGCGCCGAAAGCCGGCATCCTCATCACCATCGAGGAGGTCTTCCTGCACTGCGCCAAGGCCCTGAAGCGCTCGAAGCTCTGGGCGGAGGACTACCGGCAGGACCGTTCGCAATTGCCGTCCATCGCCCGCATCATCCTCGATCAGACTTGCGCGGCGGGGGTGGACGAAGGGGCCGCGGCGGAAGCCGACGCCAGTGTCGAGGTCGATTACAAATCCGGCCTCTACTGAAGCGCGCCGCTCACTCCGGCTCGCTCACCTGTTCGCCCTGCTGCTGCAATTGCTGCTGCATCATCATCTGCTGTTCCATCTGCGGCATGGGCTTCGTACCCATGTCCTGGAACAGTTTGAGCTGAATGGACTTGCCGGCATTGCTCAGCGTCACTTCGTGTGATGCCACATCGCTGAACGTCCACTCCGACATGGCCTCGCCCTGCTTGAGGTGAAAGACCTCGTTGGTCTTGTTTAAGCGGATGACGGCGGTCCATAAGCCGTCCCTGGAGGCCATGCCGAGCAGGGTGAAATCCTTTGGCCCCGCCGTATCCTCGGGGACCGGCGGCGGTGCCTCCTCGACCGGTGCGGCCACCTCGGCAACGGGTGCGGGGGCGGGCGCCCGCGTCGGATTGAACAGCGGCCTTTCGACCATCTCGTTGAGTGCCTCGGCCTTGAGCTCTGACAGGGGGTTGAGCACCAGCGCGCCGCTCGCCTCCACCTTGGGGCTTTGCGGGGCGGCGGTGGTCTGCGCGGGCTGGCCGGGCGGCCGTTCCTGGTCGAGCAGCGGCAGGATGAGGGCGGCATCCCCGCTCCACACCAGATAGCCGGTCAGAACCGCCGCCGTCGCCATCAGCAACCCCACCCGTCCTCCCGTCATGGCTGAGCCTCCCACCAGCCATAGGCTTCAAGCTGCAGGGCGACACTGAGCCGTTCGGAGGGAAGCGCATTGCCCTCCTGCGGACCGCCCTCGGGCGCCGCGATGCGGATGCGGTTCACGAAGATCAGCGGCTGTCCGGCCTCGATGGCGAGCAGGTAGTTGCGCAGGTTTTCGATCGAGCCCGCCGCCTCGACCTCCATGCGCAACACGGCAAGCCCACCCTCGTTTTCGGCCTGCAGCGGCTGCAGACGCTCCACCGCCATGCCATTGTCACTGGCGAGCTTGCCCAGGAAACCCTGCAGGCCGGCCAGCGCCAGGCCGGGCGTGGTGCCAGCCACGAACAGCGGCTCGATGTTGTCGCCAGCCGTCAGCCGCACCTTGACGCCGCCCTTCGCGGCCTTGAGCCTGCTCTCGATGAACGTGAGTTCGATGCGCTTTTCGCCGAGTTCCGCGGCGAGCGATGCCGTCCATACGAAGGGCAGCACGGCGGCCGCCACCAGCCCGAGACAGCCGGTGATGACCAGGACCAGACCCCAGCGGCCCTTGCCCGAAAGCCGGCGCTTGCCCGTGGGCCCGCTCATGGCCCCGCCCCCTTGCCGTCGATGGTGGCAGAAATCGAAAAACTGTCGGCCCCCGCCTCCGGGTCGCGCTGCGTGGCGGAGGCAAAATTCACCCGCGAAAATTCCTCGGACGTTTCCAGCATGCCGATCAATCCGGGGATTTCATCACCCCGTCCCGATATGGTGATCTGGGTGCCGCCATAGTCGAGGCTGTTGAGCCAAACGCCATCGGGCAGCAGCCGGGTCAGGCTGTTGAGGACGGCAACCGTTGGCCTGCTCTCGGTCTTGCGCATGTAAATCTGGTTGGCTTCCGCCAGCTTGCCCGGCACGCCGCCGCCCGCCGTGCCGCGCAGCGACTGGTTCAGATCCTCGATCTGGCGTTCGATGCGGGCCAGTTCGGCCGACGACTGGTAATAGAGATAGGCGCCGTAGCCGGAGATGCCAAGTGCCCCGGCCGCCGCCAGCGCCATGACGCCGCCCACCACGAGCCGCGATGCGCGGCTGCGTCCGGCTTCATGGAAATCGATGGCGATGCCTTCCGCCTCAGGCGCCGGCGGACCGATTTCGAGGCAATCCGGCATGATGCCCGCCTCCGCAAGAGTGGTGAGCAGTGCTTGGGCGGCCTTGCGGCTGACGATGGCGGCCTCCACCTCGATCTGTCCGGAGCGCGGGCTTTCCACCACCCGGTGCCCCCACATCGCCTCGTTGACGGGCCAGGGCGCCAGGCTCTCGACCTTGTTGCGGATAACCGCCGGCAGCACCTCAAGGGCGCCGGCCGGAAGCTTGAGCCGCTGGACCACGGCGCGGTCGAGCCCGATGCGCAACAGGACGTTGCGCCGCCTTCGGCCCTTCAAATGGCCGCCAAGGGCATCCGCCAGGCCAGAAGGCGGGCCTTGCAGAACCGCTGTCCGTTCCCACGAGCCGCGGCCGCCGCGCTGGTGGATCTCCATTCCCCCCGCCGCGGCAAGGACCATCGTCCGGCAATTGGCGGGCGTGGCCGCCGAGGCCGCCAGATCGTCCATCAACTGGGCGACGCAAAGCCTCGCCCAGCCGGTGACGCTGTCACCCATGCTGAAGAACGGCAGGGACGTGGAATTTCTGGTTTCGCTCATGGCACCCGCCGCACGGACGCTGATCCTACCACGACCATGCCAGCACCTGGAACGGTGATTTGCCAGAACCGTCCAGCACGATGCTGGCGGTCAGCCGGCTACCCGCGATGAGTCCCGGCCCAGCGAGGATCTTGAGGCCGATCACGAAGGTCCGGGGCTCCTCGATGGCCAGAAACGCCTCGCGCTCCGCCAGAATGTCCTGCACGGCATTGCTCTGGCCAGCCCGGCGCGCCGCCGCCTCCATGAGGACCTTGCGCTCGCCAGGGCTCAATTCTGGAATGGATTCGAGTACCAATGCCGGTGCCGCCATGGGGTTCACTTTACCATCGCTGCTGTACAGGGTGATAAAGGGCAATAATTTGTCCAAGACCTTCGGCGTGACGCCCTCGAAGGAAAGAAGCTGTGCCGTGGAAAACAGGGCAGGGGGCTCCGGCTTCTTTTCGCTGGTTTCGGCGGGCTGTTCGCTCTCCGGCGGCTGGGCGGGCCTGCCGCTTGCTTCCGTGGGCTGAACCTTGGTGCCTTCCACGGCATCGGTCTGGCGCACCGACTTGATGGCCGCCTGGAGTGCGGTCTTCTGGTCCTGCCCGAGGTCCAACCGCTCGGTCAGCGCCAGCAGCAGTGCGGGATCGGCCCGGTTGAAATCCACCAGGCCCGAAGCATCATGGACGGCGATCTCGACGATCCGGCCATCGCCAATGTCGGCGGCGGCGGGCGTACCGTTGAGATAGGCGCGGTCCTCGGGCTTCCGCCCCAGGATCAGGCCGCAGGCGACGGCAAGCCCCGCCTCAAGCGCCAGTTCGGAGCGCAGCCGGTCGGTCTCCACCCCCGCCGCTGAAATGCTCTTCTGGGCGAAAGCGCTCAAGGCAACGACGATCACCGTCATAAGTGCTATCGACCACAGCACCACCAGGAGGATCATGCCGTCCTCGGACTGCCCACGCCGCCTCATTGCTTCAGCCCCGCCGCGCTGAGCGAACCTTCGCTTTTCATCGTGCAGCCGGCGGCATCGGCCGCGGCGCAGGCCGCCTCGGCGCCGATCTTCAGCGTGGCGACGAAACCCGGCACCAGCAGGCGTCCCGTTGCCGTGTCGGTGATCTCGATCTTGATCTGGCCGGGCAGCATGTTGACGGCCTGCCAGCTATTGGCCCAGGAGCGCAGCTTGGCGCGCGGCGCGCGGTAGGAGAATTCGATTCCGGCGCGTCCCCGGAACAGCACCACCTCGTCGCCCCAGGTGATGGCGGCGGGTTCGGCTCCGGGCTGGGTGAAGGGGGCGCGCATGCGCACCAGTTCGGTTGCCCCATCCGAGACCCGCGCCAGGAGCCGCACCCAATAGAGTCCGGCGGGATTGTTGCCGGGCCGTTCGGCCAGGACATAGACGATCTCGCCTGGCGTCCCCGTAAACAGGAAGCGCGTTGGATTTTCCAGATTGTCGAAGGGCCGTTCGATGCGGGAAATGTCCTGGGCCACCACGTGCAGCCCCGTGGCAATGGTGCCTTGCCGCTCGAATGAAGCCGCCGCCTGATCGAACCCCCGGTTGATGCTGCGCACCGCCATGCTGAGGCTCACCATGATCAGCGACGAGATCAGCAGCCCGACCATGATTTCAAGCAGCGTGAAACCGCGTTCCCCATCTTGCGGATCGTGAAGATGAGCCATGCCTAGCGGCCCAGCTTCAAGGTGTCGAGATGCAGGCGGCCGCGCGGCTGCCAGCTGATGTCGACCGTCAGGCGATAGGGCCGGTAGCCGGATGCCGGTGGTCCCAGGGCCTCGATCACCGCCGGCGCGATGGTCAGCTGCCACTGATAGATGCCGGAGTCGCCGGACCTGGTGCCCGCTTCGGTGAATTCCGAAAGCCGCTCGTCTTCGAGGATGGTCTGCGCCAGCAGGCGGGCCCCCAGGTGGGAATCGAGATAGATGGCGGTGAGCTGCGATCCGCCCAAGCCCCGCAGCAATACCACCATGGCGGTTGCGGTGATCACCAGCGCGCACAGCACTTCGACCAGCGAGAACCCGGATTGGGCCTGGCGCTCAGATGCGGGCGGTCGCAACATTGCCGGTGAGCCAGTTCACCCGTATCTCATAGGCTTGGCCGTGAAAGGTGAAGGTAAGCGCTCCGCCCGACGAGTTCCCCGCCGGATAGAAGCGGATGCCGACCGTTCCGTCGGCATAGGTTTCCTGCTCGGCCACAATGGCCTTAAGATCGACACCGTTCGGCAAGTCCAGGAGTTCGCCCTTTTCGGCGCGGCCGAGGCGGCGGCCCCGCACATCGATATAGACGATTTGCTCCTCCATGCTGCGCATCGCGTCCGCGCGGCCGTCACGGATCACCGCCTGGGCCTTCACCATGAAGGCCCGGAACTTCGACGTTTCGAGGCTGCTGCTGCCGGCATAGGTGAAAGCCGTGATGGCGATGGCCAGGATGGTCATCACCGCCAGGAGTTCGATCAGCGTGAAACCGGCTTCCCGCCCCATAGTTCCGTCACCCCAGCGAAAGCTGGGGTCCCGCTTCCTTCGCGCCGCCAAAGCGGGATGCCAGCCTTCGCTGGCATGACGGAGTCTATAGAGGCGTCCACTCCAGATTTGGAAAGCCCTAATGGAAGATGTCGGAATCCTCATCCGCGCCACCTTCCTTGCCGTCGCGGCCATAGGAGTAGAGATCGAAAGGCCCCTTCTTGCCGGGCGATTCGTAGCGGTAGGGCTGACCCCAGGGGTCAAGCGGAATGCTGCCCTTGCTGAGATAGGGGCCGTTCCAGCCGCCGGTCTTGCCGGTCTGCTGGACCAGCGCCGTGAGGCCTTCGACCGTGTTGGGATAGCGCCCAACATCGATGTGGAACAGTTCCAGCGACGTCACCAGGCTCTCCATCTGCACCTGCGCGGTCTTGGAGCGCGACGAGCCCAGATAGCCGATCACCCTGGGGCCGATGATGCTGGCAAGCAAAACCAGAATGACCAGAACGACGAGCAGTTCGACAAGCGTAAAACCCGCTTCGCCCGCTTGGGATCGTTTTGCGGCTTGGGCACGCTGCAATGGTAAGAGTCTACGAAACATAATCACAACGCCAAATCATTGATGCTGATGATGGCACTCATCAAGGACGTGATGATGAAAGCCACTACTCCACTTAACAAAAGGATAATTCCGGGTTCGAGCAGTGTCAACGTACGGTCCACCTGACGGTCAAGCTCCTCTTCCAAAATTTCGGTGACCTGCACGACGCTGGCCGTGAGGTTCCCCGTTTCATTGCCCACCCCCAGCATGCGCGCCAGGATTTTCGGGAAGATGTTGGATCGCTCCAGCGGCGCGAAGAAATTCTCGCCCTGGCGCAAAGCCACTTCCATTTCCCCGATGACCCGCCCGATCTGCCGGCTCCCCGCCGATGGTTTGATGAGTTTCAAACTGTCGCTCAGCGAGACGCCGGCCCCCAGCAGCGTGCCGAACACCCGGCAGAACTGCACCACCGCCGATTTCCGCAATAGAGACCCGATAAGCGGCAAATACATGGCAATGGACTTGAGCGCCGACTGGCTGCGCGACCCGCCGAGAATGAGATAGACAAGCACGGCCACGACGGGTGCGGCGAACAGCACCTTCATGCCATTGGCGATGATCCAGTCCGACACGCCGATCACGAAACGCGCCGAATCGGGGATGGGCGCGCCCGACCCGGTGATCATGTCCTTGATGCTGGGCACCACCGAGACCATGATGAACAGCACGGCCCCGATGGCCAGCACGATCAGCAGCGAGGGATAGATCATTGCCGAACTGAGGCGGTTTCTGATCTTCTGTTCGCGCTCGCGCGTCACCGTGATGCGCTCCAGCACATCGGGGAGCGTGCCGGAGGCCTCGCCCGCCTCAATCATGCTGATGTAATAGTGCGAGAAGGCCCCGGTATCGGCCAGCACCTCGTGAAAACTGCGGCCCTTGCGGATTTCCGTGCGCAAGGTCGAAATCAGGGCCGAGAAGGCCTTGGTGAAGGCTTCCTTTGCGAGCACGTCGAGGGCCGCGTTGAGCGTCATGCCGGCCCGCAGCAGCCAGGCGAGCTCGCGGGTGAAGATCGACACGTCCCTGAAATTCGCAACCCCGCGGCCGAAACCTAAAGTCCGCCCCGAACCGCCGCCCTGGGCGGCACTCTGGACTTCGATCGGATGCAGCCCCTGCTGGCCGAGACGGCCTAGAACCGCCGAGCGGTCCTGGCCCTCGATTTCGCCCGAGACGCGTTCGCCATTGTCGCGGATCGCCGAGTACTGGAACTTGGGCACGCCTAGTCCTCCGAAACCGCGCGCAGCAGCTCCTCGATCGTGGTGACGCCGTCTTGGGCCTTGGTGAAGCCATCGGCGAACATCGTGGTCATGCCTTCGGCGACCGCCTGCCTGGAGATCACGTCGGCGCTGATGTCCGGCCGGATCAGGCGGCGCACATCGTCACCGACCAGCAGGATTTCGAAGATCGCGGCGCGCCCCATGTAGCCGGTGTTGCCGCAATGATCGCAGCCCTTGGCCTTCCACAGCCGGATGGTCTCGCCGCGATGGCGGGCCGCCTCGGCGGGCATCAGTTCGAGAATGTCGGGTCCAGCCTCATAGGGCTGGCGGCAATTGCCGCAAAGCCGCCGCACCAGACGCTGCGCCACGACACAGCGCAGCGTCGAGGCGATGAGATAGGCCTGAACCCCCAGATCGAGCAGGCGGGTGACGGCGGCGGCCGCCGAATTGGTGTGCAACGTGGTCAGCACCAGATGCCCGGTCAGGGCGGCGTTGACGCCGATGGTGGCGGTCTCGCCGTCACGCATTTCGCCGATCATGATGGTATCGGGGTCGAGGCGCAAAAGCGACCTGAGGATGGCCGCGAAGGTCAGGCCGATTTCGGCGCGCACCTGAATCTGGTTGACGCCCTCGACCTGGTATTCGACCGGATCCTCGATGGTCACCAGTTTCTGGGCCGGGTTGTTGAGATGGTCGATGACGGCGGCCAAGGTCGTGGTCTTGCCGCTGCCGGTGGGGCCGGTCACGATGATCAGCCCGTGGTCGTGATGGGCCTGGGCCTTCAACTGTTTCAGATCGCGCGCCGTCAGCCCGAGCTTGTCGATATGCGGCGTCTGGTTGGTGGCGCTGAGGAAACGGATGGCGATGCTCTCGCCGTGGATGGTCGGCATGGTGGCGACACGGATGTCGTATTCGCGGTCCCCGGCCCTGACCCGGGCGCGGCCGTCCTGGGGCAGGCGGCGCTCGGCGATGTTGAGCTGGGTCAGGATCTTGACACGCGATACGGCGGCGCGCCCGAAATCGGCGGGCAAAATGCCGGCATCCTGCAGCATGCCGTCGACCCGGCGCCTGACGACTACTTTGCCGCGGGCCGGCTCGATGTGCAGGTCGGTGGCGCGCGCCGCGGACGCCTCGCGGAACAGCCGGTTGACCAGATCGATGACCGGCGCATCGAGCGCCAGGTCCTTGAGGTTTCCTTCGTCCTCAAGACTGCCGGCGCCATTGGCGTCCGCCATCTCCTCGATGCCAGACGCCCCATGATCGAGCTGCTTCTCGACCAGCGACATGATCTGGCTTTCGGTGGCGAGCCTTAAGTCCACCTCGCGTTCGGTGGCCACCCGGATGGCGTTGATGACGGCATGATCGCTCGGATCGCTGATCGCCACCGTGATGGTGTCCAGGTCGGCCCACAGCGGCAGCACGCGATGCTCGCGCATGAAGCGGTGCGAGATGCACTGCGGCAGGACCGGACCCTTGGGGCGCTCGGCCTCCTCCAGCATGCGGATGCCGAAATGGCGCGACAATTCGGTGGCCAGCACCTGCTGGTCGACGAAGCCGGAGCTATAGACCAGGCGCACAAAGCTGGCATTCTCCTGGGCCGCGGCGCGCTCGAGGCGCGATGATTGCTCGGGCGTAAGCAGGCCGCGCGCGCGGATCGTCTCGGCAAATGGTTCGGCGTTCAGGTTTGACATCAGCATGGGGCGGTCACTTCATAGGCTCTTCGAGGGTCAGGGCAAGGGCTGTTGCATCGTCGGCCGGCTTGAAGCGGGGAAAGGTCCGGCAATCGCGGTCTCCCGCCTCGACAGCGCGCAAGGCAGCCAGCACGCCATCGACACCGCCCGGTTTGCCGCTCGCCGCGATCAGCGTGGCGTCGCCGTGGAGTTGATAGTGATCAACGGCGCGGTAATAGCCATCGCTGCACAGCAGCAGGTCGGACGGGGCTCCGATAGCGATGAATTCGGGCATGGTGAGGGCGGCCAGCGAGGCTTCGAGAATGCTGTAGCCATGGGGCTTGTTGCGCTTGGCCCGCCCGGCGATGAGCTGCGGGTGGAATTCGGCGAGCAGCGCCTTCATGTCCAGCACCCCGGCTGCGCGCCGCTCGGCAGCCTGGCGCGACAGCCAGTGATCGAAAGCGTTGTTGGGCGAAGCCGAGACAACGTGTGGATCGCCATTGCCGTACCGCGCCAGCAGGCAGGAATCGCCGAGCCGCAGGCCCTGCCACGCATCGCCATAGCGCTTCACCAGGACCAGGCAGGCGGCGGGTGGATCGTAATCCTGGGGCAGATCGAGTCCCGCCGAAATGGTTCGCCAGTCCGCGATCAGGGCCGCGACGAGAGCGGCCAGAACATCGGCAAGCGGCGCCCGACCCGCTGCGAGGCGCCTCAGATGGCCATCGGCCCGCTCGACAAGCCAGCGCGCATCGCTGCCGCCCGGCAGATAATTCCGCCCATTGATGCCGGTCACGCCATCGAAGACCCAGGCGGCGCAAACATCGTCTGGCGTGCCGATAAAGCCGAAGCCATCCTCATTGATGGCCCCGCTGCCGGCCGTTACCGCCCCCGCCAGCTTCAACGGAACACCAACATCATCGACCCTCGATCCAAGTTTCACGCACCCTCAAGTCATCGCCGAGATGCACCAGACTGGCAAGGAAGCCGGGCTGGATGCGGCCCAGCTCGTGTTCCATGCGCAGGAAGGAAGCCGGATTGCGCGAGGCCATGCGCAACACACGCCCGAGTTCCACGTTCAGTGAATGCACGCAATAACGCACCGCCGCATCCATGGTGAGATCGGACCCGGCAAGCGTGCCGTCTTCGAGTTGCAGCCGCCCGTTCTGGCGGATCACGGCCCGCCCCTGAAGCTCGAAATGGTCCGGGCCGCCGGCCGCCGTGGGCATGGCATCGCTGATCAGCATGATTCGGCCGTTGGGTTTCGCGGCGATGGCCACCTTGAGGGCGGCGTCATGCACATGATGGCCATCGGCGATAATGCCGATGAAACTGTCGGCATCGGACAGCGCCGCACCGGCCATGCCGGGTTCGCGGCCCGTCATCTGGCTCATGGCATTATAGAGATGCGTGAAGGCCGTGGCACCCGCGGCGAGGGCCACCTTGGCTTGAGCATAAGTGGCCTCGGAATGGCCAAGGCTTACCTTGACGCCGCGATCGCTCAGCCTACGGATCAATTCGGCGTGGACCTTGTTGGGGGCCAGGGTCAGCATGACGATGCCGCAATCGGCCCCTGCGATTTGCTCCACATCAGCCTCGGTCATCTCGCGGATGAAGCGCGCCGCATGTGCGCCCTTGCGTTCGATGTCGAGGAATGGCCCCTCGATATGAATGCCAAGCACACCGGGCACACCCTCTGCGCGGGCCAGGCGCACCGCGGCAATGGCTTGCTCCAGTACACTCGGCGCATCGGTGATGACGGTCGGCAACATGGCTGTGGTGCCGAACGCCCTGTGAGACTCGGCGATCCGGCGCACCGTCTCGACGCGTGGATCGCCATTGAGCAGGGTGCCGCCGCCGCCATTAACCTGTACATCGATGAAGCCCGGCGCCAGGATTCCGCCGCCGAGATCGCGCCATGCCGTGCCGCGCGGCACATCGTCTTCACCAACGACGCCTGCGATTCGGGCCCCCTCGATCAACACGGCGTGATGGTCGAGAAAGCCCTCGCCATCGAAGATGCGCGCACCCTTGAGAGCCAGCGCCATCAAATGGTCTCCGTCACTTTCTTGAGCAGCCGCGGCCGGTCGGGGTCACGCCCACGCGCCACCGCCAGTTTTTCGATGGCGAGATAACAGGTCTGGATCATTGCGATCGGATCGAGCAGGGGATCGCCACAGCGCACATACTCAAGGCCGCCCGTTTCGGCCACTATCACATTGGCTCCTGTCTTGCGGATTTTGGCCAGCCCCGCCATCGTCGAAGCGCGCGACCCGTCATCGGGCGAATAGGCGAAGACGGGAAATCCGTTGCCCATCAATTCCCAGGGACCGTGCATCACTTCGGCGATCGAATAGGCCTCGGCATGGATGGCGCAGGTCTCCTTGAGCTTCAGCGCCGTTTCGGCGGCGATGGGCAGGCTGGTTCCGCGTCCCAGCACATAGAGCGATTCGGCATCGCGCCCGAGCGTGACGAACTCCGGCCAAGCGATGCGGCAGGCGGCGGCCAGGTGCTCCGGCAATGCGGCCACCGCATCGATGAACGAGGCCCGCCCCAGCCAATGGGCGGCAATCGCCGCGCCCGCCACCAGCGACACGATGAATGACTTGGTGGCGGCGACACTCAATTCCGGTCCCGCATGAAGGCCTAAGCAGATGTCGGCATTGTTGGCGGCGGGCGAATCTTCGGTGTTGACCAGGGCGACGGTCAAGGCCCCGGCGCGCCGCGCCTCCTGCTGCAGCGCCACGATGTCCGGGCTCTTGCCGGATTGCGAAACCGTGATGCACAGGGCGCCCCTGGCTTTCAGTTCCGCGCCATAGACCGACACCACCGAGGCGCCGATCGAGGCGCAGGGGACACCCAGCAGAATTTCCGTGAGGTATTTGAAATAGCCCGCCGCATGATCGGAACTGCCGCGCGCCGAGGTGAGCACTACCGGCGGCGGGGCCCCCCAAAGACATGCGCCCCCATAAACCACACCCCCCCCCAATGGCACAAGGAAGCGGGGCCCCCCCACAGGGGCCGCGCGGGCCGCCCCGGACAAGGGGCAGCTGGGTGGGGCCCC
>JANPCA010000224.1:0-4458 GCA_031430715.1 Hyphomicrobiales bacterium
AGCGTGGCGACCAGGGTTTTTCCTTCGCCGGTCTTCATCTCCGAGATGCGGCCTTCATGGTGCACGATGCCGCCGACGAGCTGGACATCGAAATGGCGCTGGCCGAGCGAGCGCTTGGCGGCCTCGCGCACCGTCGCGAAGGCGGGTGCCAGAAGCTCGTCGAGGGTCTTGCCGGCCGCCACCTGCTCCTTGAACATGGCGGTGCGGGCCCGCAGGGCCTCGTCGGACAGGCTGGCGAGCTCTGCTTCCAGGGCATTGATCTCGTCCACTTTGCCGCGGTACTTGGCGACCCGGCGGTCGTTGCTCGTGCCAAAAATCCTTGCGGCGATAGAGCGCAATCCGAACATCTGATTCGTTCCTTGAAGATGGGGTCCAGCCCCGGCGTTGGGCGCTTTCTAGTCAAGTTGCGGGGCGGGGGCAATCAGTCACGCCAATATAAATGGCGAGATGGGATCAAGATTGCGCGATTTCAACGTGTTGCTTTGGCGCAACAGGCGTTTCAATCTGGGCGGAGGCCCTTGCAACCCCTATTCAACCGGACCAATGTGCGGCCCGGTTTCGGCTGTCCGGGCAGCCTGGAGCAAGCATATTCTTGCCTTGTTTGGCGGCGAAACAACCGCGCCAGACCGGGTGGCCGGTCACTTGGGACTCGTTACGGTGGATTTGATGTCGCTCTTTCGGACACTTTCGAAGACTACGCTTGCCGCGGCGTTGGCCGGGCTGACCGTTTCGGGCGCTTGGGGCCAGGATGCGCCCAAGGAGGACAAGGTCGTGGCCATCGTCAATGGCCATGAAATCAAGGTGTCGGAGGTGCAGATGGCGACCGACGACATCATCGGGCAATTGCCCGACCTGCCCCCTAAGCTGCGCTATCCCTTCGTCGTCGAATATCTGGTCGAGCGCCACCTGCTGGCCCAGTTCGCGGTCAAGGAAGGCATCGCCGACACCGACGAATACCGCCGCCGCCTGGCGCTTTACCAGGCCAAGGCCCTGCGTGACGCTTATTTCTTCCAGAAAATCCGCCCGCAGGTGACGGAAGAGGAAATGAAGCTCACCTATGACGAGGAAGCCGCCAAGCTGCAGCAGACCGAGCGCGTCAGGGCGCGCCACATCCTGGTGGCCACCGAGCAGGAGGCCAAGGATATCGAGGCGCGTCTTGCCAAGGGCGAGAAATTCGAAGACCTCGCCAAGCAGTTCAGTCTCGACGGGTCGAAGGACTACGGCGGCGATCTCGGCTATTTCACCGCGCCCGAAATGGTGGCGGAATTCTCCAAGGCGACCTTCGCGCTGAAGGCCGGCGAGACCTCGAAGCCGGTCAAGACCGATTTCGGCTGGCACATCATCCGGCTTGAGGACCGCAAGCAAGGCGCCGCTCAGCCCTTCGACCAGGTCAAGTCGGCGATCCGCAACGTGCTCCTGCGCAAGAAGGTGCAGGAGACGATGGACAAGATCCGTAGCGCCTCCAAGGTCGAGATCGTCGATGAGGACTTGAAGAAATACGCCGAGGACGCGGCCAAAGCGGCAAAGGCCTTCCAGGACAAGCAGCAGAAGGCGGCCGACCAGGGCACCGAGGGCCTCGGCGATGCATCCGGCGGCAAGGGCGATCTGCTGCTGCCGGCACAATAGACTTAATCCAGACATTCGAGGGGGCGGTTTCATGGCACACCAGGTCTCACCACTGGCTCCGCAATCCTATCCGGAACTGCCCGAGATTGCCGGAGTGCGCCTGGCCACCGCCGAGACCGGCATGCGCTACAAGAACCGGCCGGATGTGCTGATGGCCGTGTTCGATCCCGGCACGGTGGTGGCGGGCTGTTTCACGCGCTCCAAATCGCGCTCCGCCCCGGTCGACTGGTGTGTTGAGAGTCTTTCAGGCGGCACGGCGCGGGGCCTGGTCATCAATGCCGGCAATGCCAATGCCTTCACCGGCAAGGCAGGCGTGGCGACCGTCACCGCGGTGGCCAAGGCAGCGGCCAAGCTCCTCAAGTGCAAGCCCTCCGAAATCTTCCAGGCCTCGACCGGGGTGATCGGCGAGCCACTGAACCCGCTGCCGATCACCGGGGCACTCCCTCAGTTGGTGGCGGAGGCCGAGGGCAGCGCCTGGGGCCATGCGGCGCGGGCCATCATGACCACTGACACGTTTCCGAAACTCGCAACGGTGAATGCGAAGTTCGGCGGCAAGACGGTCATCATCAACGGCATCGCCAAGGGTTCGGGCATGATCGCGCCCGACATGGCGACCATGCTGGTGTTCATCTTCACCGATGCCGGAGTGCCGGCCAAGATATTGCAAAAGCTTTTGACCCGCGGCGTCGGCCCGTCGTTCAACTGCATCACGGTCGATGGCGATACCTCGACCTCGGACACGGTGCTGATGTTCGCCACCGGTGCGCCACCCAAGGACTTGAAGTCGCCCGATGACGCGCGACTCAAAGGTTTTGCCAAGGCACTCGACGGCCTGTGCATGGATCTGGCCCACCAGGTGGCGAAAGACGGCGAGGGGGCCGAGAAGTTCATCGAGATCGCCGTCACGGGCGCGGAGAACGGCAAGGCCGCCCACCGTATCGCCATGGCGATCGCCAATTCGCCCCTCGTCAAGACGGCGATTGCCGGCGAGGACGCCAATTGGGGCCGCGTTGTGATGGCCATCGGCAAGGCCGGTGAGAAGGCCATCCGCGACAAGCTGAAGATCAGGATCGGCGGCGTCACGGTGGCCAAGAATGGCATGCGCGATCCCTCCTACAAGGAAGCCGAGATCATGCCCCACATGCAGGGCCGCCACATCGTCATCGAGGCCGATGTCGGCGTGGCCAAGGGCAAGGCGAGGGTGTGGACCTGCGACCTCACGCACCGCTACATCGACATCAACGGCTCCTATCGAAGTTGATGCGCCTCCTGCTCGTCGCCGCGGTGGCCCTCATCGACGCCGATGGCCGCGTCCTGCTGTCAAAGCGGCCAATGGATAAGCAACTCGGCGGCTTATGGGAATTTCCCGGCGGCAAGGTGGAAAAGGGCGAGCGGCCCGAGGCGGCATTGATCCGTGAACTGAAGGAAGAATTGTCCATCGATGTGAGCGAATCCTGCCTGGCGCCGCTGACCTTCGCCAGCCACGCCTATGCGGATTTCCACCTGCTAATGCCGCTCTATGTCTGCCGCCGCTGGAAGGGCCAGGTGACGGGCGCCGAGGGCCAGGAGACCGCCTGGGTGAGGCCGCTGAAATTACGCGACTATCCCATGCCGCCAGCCGACATCCCGCTGATCGCCCATCTGGTGGATTTGCTGTAGCTCCTTCAACTTCTCCCGCGTGCGGGAGAAGACGGCGCGGAACGCGCCAGATGAGGGAGAGGCCACGAGTCGCGACTCCTCCACAGCGCACCAAAAGCGCCTATATCCATTTTCGCCGTAACCGCATTCTTCCGCTCACGCAGTCATTTCGGCGAAAGCCGAAACAAAGCGTTGGCTCAGCATGATACGGAACCGATACAATTCGATGCACTGGACTGCACCCCGCAACTTAGTCCAGAGTTTTCATTTTGCGCCACCGTGTTACCATCTTCGCATGAGCGAGCTTCGGAAGCACAACATAACTTGGTGAGCAGAATGTCTCGTTTTCGCTATGTCAAGGAACACAATGAGAATTTGCTTCGGCTAAGTGCGTGCTTGGTCGTAAACCTCAATGAATATCTCGACTGTAGGACCAGGGCGCCCCAGACCAACTTGTACCGGAAGAGAAACCACCAATGGAAGAAATGAAGTCGGCAAAAGGGAAATTTACATCCGACCCACTCTTGGGAGCTGCTGCGGGCAGCACTGTTAGGTTTGCAAGGCTTGATCTCGCCACGGTTTCAGGTCGACCAGAGGCCACGGGTGCTGAATTCTGGGAGATGTTTCAGGGCGCGATTCTGATGTTCGGGTTCGCCACGAGCAACGATATCGAGGTTGTTGGAAGTGCTGCGATGATGGCCCCGGGTCTCGCCATTACGGCGACGCATGTCTTCGCTGACCGCGTCGATACGCTGTTAAGAGGTGAAATCGAGGCTTATTGCATCGGGATTCGACCGGAAGGCCTTGAAATTTGGCATGTAAGACATCTGACTATTCCTCCGGATCGGGACATCTCATTTCTTTCGCTGGTCGCAAAATCTTCCCGCCCTCCGGGCGATGACTACTATCTTCTGGGGATTACAACTCGCTTGCCTGCGGTGGGGGAACCGGTTCGCATTGCTGGCTTTAGGGCGGGCACAACTATAGCTGAAGCGCCTCCCGATACCTATGCTGCCTCGTTGCTGATTGCTCAGGGGGCAGTCAGTGCGACCTAAGAGCTGGCCTGGGGAATCCGGACAGACGGATAAGTGGATTTTCTGCCTGACAGCGGCCAAGGTTGGCGCGAATCAGGAGAGCAGATGGGAAAGCGAACACGCCGGAACCACACACCGGCCTTCAAGGCGAAAGTGGCTC
>JANPCA010000225.1:0-4858 GCA_031430715.1 Hyphomicrobiales bacterium
CCCGTGCCAAACGGGCTGGTGATGGCGAACCAAATCGAATCGGAAGCGGTACGCGTGGTGGCCATCACGAAATTGCCGTTCGAAAGCTCGTCGATGGCGGCCGCGGCACCGGAGTTGAATGGCCCTCCACTATGATCAAAGCCACCATTTGGTTTGAAATAGTCGAGGGCCGTATTCGAACCGGCATCGCCAGAGGCGGCAAAGCCGCCATTGGCAAGGCTGGTCACCTCCGCATTGAAATGCGCGGGGCCAGTGGCGATGTCGAGGCTGCTCTTGAAACCGAGCGAATAGGTGACAGTGACGGTCATCGGAACTCCTCGAGCGTCTCTTTGCCGGATATTCGGACGTCCCCTAAGGGGAAACTTATGCCACATGTGGCAGGGTTTGAGAAGTAGGCCCGGCGTTTGCAAAACTTTCCATTTGTTGAACCGGTTGTGCCATTCCGGCACGGCCAAGGAGGCACAATGGAAACGTGGCATTTTATCTGGATGCTGGCGGCGCTGACCGGGTTGGCCGTGGCGGGTGTCACCGGCAGTGGCTGGGCGCTGGTGACGGGGGAGTTTCCGCGCATCTGGCTGCTGTCGCGCTACAGCGTGGCGATGCCGCTCAAGCTGGCGGCCCTTCTGGCCTACGGGCCGCTTGGCCTGGTGCGGGCCGGCCTCTCCCATGCCGATCAGAATCCCGTTCTGGCCCTGCTTATCGTTTCGCTCGGATTGGCCTGGAGCTTCATGCATGGGGTGTTTATCATGGTGAACTTGTTCGGCTTCACCTGAGGTTTGCCATGACCATCTACGCGCTCGACGGCGTTTCGGCGGAGTTGCCGGAGGAGGGAGCCTATTGGATCGCGCCCGATGCGGCGGTGATCGGCAGGGTGAGACTCGAGCGCCATGCCAGCATCTGGTTCGGGGCGGTGCTGCGCGGCGATAACGAGTTGATCCTGGTGGGCGAGAACAGCAATGTGCAGGATGGCTGCGTGCTGCACACCGACTTAGGCGCGCCTTTGACCATCGGGGCCAATTGCACCATCGGCCACAAGGCCATCCTGCATGGCTGCACGGTCGGCGGCAATTCTCTGGTCGGCATGGGCGCCACCATCCTCAACCATGCCAAAATCGGACGGAACTGCCTGATCGGCGCCCATGCGCTGGTGACCGAGGGCAAGGTGATCCCGGACAATTCGCTGGTGATGGGGGCGCCGGCCAAGGTGGTGCGTGAACTGACAGCGGAGGCCATTGCCAATCTGCCGAAATCGGCTGCGGGCTATGTCCGCAATTGGCAGCGCTTCGCCAAGGGACTGGCCGCTATTTGACGGCCGGATGGCCGATCACCTGGTCGGTGTCGTCGAGGAGGGTGATGACAGCGCGCCGCGCGGCCTCCGGGCGCTGGTCGGCGATGGCCTGAACCACATCGGAATGCATGGGAATGACGCCGGCCGGCTTGGCATTGTGCCGGGTCGTGTAGTCGAACAGATTGGCCAGCGCCTGCTCGATGACGATGCCGAAAGGGGTGAGGAGCTCATTGTTGGCGCAGGCCAGCAGCGCCAGATGGAACTGGACGTCGGGGGCGACCATCTCGCCGGCATCGCGGGCGTTGCTCATGCCTGCGAGCGCCGTCTCGAGACGGGCGAGCTGTTCGGGGGTGCGGCGCTCGGCCGCCAGCACCGCGGTTCCGGGTTCGAGAATGCGGCGCACCTCCTGCAGCGAGATCAGGAAGGCGGTCTTGTCCATGGCGGCGCAATGCCAGGCGAGCACGTCGCGGTCGAGCAAGTTCCAGCGCTCGCGCGGCTCGACCCTGGAGCCGATCTTGGGCCGCGACACCAGCAGGCCCTTGCCGTTCAGGGTCTTGATGGCCTCGCGGATGGCGGTGCGGCTGGCGCCGAACATGCGGCCCCATTCGGCCTCGTTGGGCAGAAGCGCTCCCGAAGGATAGGTGCCGTCGAGAATGCGGGTGCCGATGGCGGCGGCGAGCCCCGCATGCAGCCGGCTGCCCGGCTTGCGGGCCGCTTTACGCAGCGGCTTCTTCTTGCGGTGAGGCATCTATTGCAATCTCCCGGTTCTGGCAATCTTATTTGTAATACAAAATCCCGTTGCCTGACTGCTGGTGTTATTCTAATGGTCGCGGATTGGCAACGAGCAGAGCGTTGAAACTCCACGCTTGGCCAATTTACACTCAGGGAGGAATACTCTTGATCAATCGCAGACATCTTATCGTTTCCGCCACCGGCCTTGCCGTGGCGCTGGCCGCCGGCATTGCGCCAGCCATGGCTGAAGGCAAGGGCTTGGTCGGCATCTCCATGCCCACCAAATCGTCAATCCGCTGGATTTCGGACGGCGAGTCGATGGTGAAGGAATTCACCGCACTCGGTTATGAGACCGATCTGCAGTATGGCGAGGACGACATTCCGAACCAGCTCGCCCAGATCGAGAACATGGTGACCAAGGGCGCCAAGGTTCTGATCATCGCCGCCATCGACGGCTCGACGCTTTCCGACATCCTGAAGAAGGCCCACGAGGCCGGCGCCAAGGTGTTCGCCTATGACCGTCTCATCACCAAGACCGGTGACGTCGACTACTACACCACGTTTGACAATTTCGGCGTGGGCGTGCTGCAGGGCACCTCGCTGATCGCCGGCCTGAAGGAGCGTTTTGCCGGTGTCAAGCCGTGGAATGTCGAGTTGTTCGGCGGCTCGCCCGACGACACCAACGCCTTCTATTTCTACGACGGTGCCATGAGCGTCATCCAGCCGCTGATCGATTCGGGCGACATTGCCATCGTCTCGGGTCAGATGGGCATGGACAAGGTCGGCACGCTGCGCTGGGATGGTGCTGTGGCGCAGGCCCGCATGGACAACCTGCTGTCGGCCAACTACACCGACAAGAAGGTGCACGGCGTTCTGGCCCCCTATGACGGGCTGTCGCGCGGCATCATCTCGTCGCTCAAAGGCGTTGGCTATGCGCCGGGCGCCGAAATGCCGATTGTCAGCGGCCAGGACGCCGAAGTGCCCTCGGTCAAGGCCATGATGTTGGGCGAGCAGTACTCGACGGTGTTCAAGGACACCCGCGAACTCGCCAAGGTGACCGCCAAGATGGTCGATGCCGTGCTGCAGGGCAAGGAACCCGAAATCAACGACACCAAGACCTACAACAACGAAGTCAAGGTGGTTCCGTCCTACCTGCTGACGCCGTATTCGGTCGGCAAGGACGATATCACCAAGATGCTGGTCGACTCGGGCTACATCAAGGCCGAAGACCTGCAGTAAGTCCTGCCTCCACCCACAATTGTCATCCCCGGGCTTGTCCCGGGGACCCATTCCGCAGCAATCGCAAATGTGAGAGAGTGCTGCACGATGGGTTGCCGGGATAAACCCGGCAATGACAATATTGAGAAGAGTTTCATCGAGGGGAGCGATGCAGCCGGTTCTTGAAATGCGCGGCATTACCAAGACGTTTCCGGGCGTGAAGGCGCTGACGGACGTCAATCTCTCGGTGATGCCTGCCGAAATTCATGCCGTTGTCGGCGAAAATGGGGCCGGCAAGTCGACGCTGATGAAAGTGTTGTCCGGCGTCTATCCGCACGGCACCTATGACGGCGAGATTTTCTTCGAGGGTGCCGAGCGAAAATTCGGCGGCATTCCCGACAGTGAAAACACCGGCATCATCATCATTCACCAGGAACTGGCGCTGGTGCCGCTGTTGTCGATCGCCGAGAATATTTTCCTCGGCCACGAGACCGCCAAGTACGGCGTCATCAACTGGTTCGAGGCCTTCATGCGGACGCAAGGGCTGCTCAAGAAAGTTGGTTTGAAGGAACATCCCAATACGCTGATCACCAACATCGGCACCGGCAAGCAGCAGCTGGTTGAAATCGCCAAGGCGCTCAACAAATCCGTCAAGCTGCTGATCCTCGACGAGCCGACATCGAGCCTCAACGAGACCGATTCCAACGCGCTGCTCGAATTGCTGAAGGGCTTCCGCGCGCAAGGGATTTCGTCCGTGCTCATCACCCACAAATTGAATGAGGTGTTGAAGGTCGCGGACCGCATCACGGTGATCCGCGACGGCAAGACGGTCGATACGCTCGACACCAAGGCGGAAGAGGTGAACGAGGACCGCATCATCAAGGCGATGGTGGGCCGCGAGTTGACCGACCGCTACCCGCCGCGCCATGCAAAAATCGGCCAGCCGGTGTTCGAAGTTTCAAACTGGAATGTCTTTCACCCGCTGCATGCCGAGCGGCAGATGATCAAGAATGTCAGTTTCAATGTGCGGAAAGGCGAGGTCGTCGGCATCGCCGGATTGATGGGGGCGGGCCGCACCGAGTTGGCCATGTCGATCTTCGGGCGGGCCTATGGCCAGTAAATCACCGGCGAGGTCAAACTGCATGGCAAGGCCACCGATGTTTCAACCATTCCCAAGGCGATGGCGGCGGGCCTCGCCTATGCCACCGAGGACCGCAAGACCTATGGCCTCGTTCTCATCGACCACATCAAGCACAATGTGACGCTGGCCAATCTCGATGGCGTTTCGAGCCGCGGCGTGATCGACGAAGTCAACGAGCTGACGGTCGCCAACAAATATCGCAAGGACCTCGCCATCCGCTGTTCCGGCGTGTTCCAGACGACGGTCAATCTGTCGGGCGGCAACCAGCAGAAGGTGGTGCTGTCGAAATGGCTGTTCTCCGGCCCCGAGGTATTGATCCTCGATGAACCGACGCGCGGCATCGATGTCGGCGCCAAGTACGAAATCTACGGCATCATCAACAAGCTGGCGGAAGAGGGCAAGGCGGTGATCGTCATCTCGTCGGAAATGCCGGAGCTTCTCGGCATCTCCGACCGCATCTATGTGATGAACGACGGCCG
>JANPCA010000226.1:0-23746 GCA_031430715.1 Hyphomicrobiales bacterium
GGGTGCCAATTACATCTGGCATGTGGCGGGCTGGCTGGAGGCGGGGCTGGCCTGTGGTTATTCGAAGTTCGTGACCGACGCCGAGCAATTGGTCGGCTGGTATAAATATGCCGGTGGGTTGTCCTTCGCCGATTTCAAGGAAGCCATGGCGGCGGTGCGCGAGGTGGGTCCCGCCGGTCATTTCCTCGGAACCCAGCATACGCTCGAGCATTTCGAGAAGGCCTTCTTCATCCCCTCGATCATGGACTTCAACTCCTTCGAACAATGGTCGGCGGAAGGCGCCAAGGACCACGACACCCGCGGCCGCGACAAGGCCCGTGCCATGCTGGCCGCGTATGAGGAACCGAAACTGGACGAGGGAATCGCCGAGGGCCTGAAGGATTTCATTGCGAGGCGCGAGGAGCAATTGCCGAACAGTGTCAGTTGACCCACTCATCGCCTATCTGCCGCGCATCCGGCGCCACTACCAGGCGCTCGGCTATGGCGCGCCCTATGCCTGGGCGCACTACCACGGCGGAAGACCAGAATAGCTATTTCCCTCTGCCCGCCTTGCGCGCCGCGCCGCATGAGGAGGCTCTCAAGAACTCCCAATAAGCAGAAACGTCCCATCCCGGCGCTATGCGGGAGGGGACGCCTGCCGTGATGGCTCAGTTATTGCAACGTGGCATTCGCCAAGCTCTTTTGGGTGGCGGTGCGCAATTCAAAGCCGCCGCGAACGAATTGCGCACTGGGATCGACACTCACCGAGCAACTAAATGCATTGTTAGCGGGAATAGCGCTGAAGAAGTCGCACACTTTGCCATTGCCAGCGAGCGCAACGCCGCAAGTATTGCCAATTAAGACTTGCGCCACGCCGTTCTGGTTCTTAATTGCCACGTTGGAAACAGTCACCGCGCCCGGACCAAAATTCGCGATGTAGCAAACAGCGGAAGCTTGACCTGCACTGAAAATGGGTCCACTCGCCAAAGTTGTACTATCCGCTTGCGCAGGACCCGCCCAGAATAACACCGTCAACGCCAAGAGCACTTTCCGCATGACATTCCTCCTCAGCTGATTTTTTATCTTACAACGACAGCCGCCGGAAGACCAGCATTGTCGAATTAATTCTGCTCCAATTGTAAACAATAGCAAGCTGAATATTGCCGCGCGCCGGAATGGGATCAGCTCTTCCTCCATCGACGCGCACCTCTCCTCAGGATAATCAATGAACGCGTGAAAGGTGCAACTGAAAGGAAGCCCAACTTATGGGGGCAAGGTGGCGGGCGCCTCTATTCCGAGGCCCGCCAGCAGGCGCCGGATGGCGGCGTGGAAGCGCTGGTCGTCGGCGTGGGAGCGGGCCAGCATCATGGCGCCTTCAAGCGTAGCGACGATGAATTGCGCCAGCGCCTTTGGTTCGTCATCGAAGCGCAATGACGCATCGCGCAGACCTTTGCGCAGAATGATTTCAAGCCAGTTCTCGTTCATGGCGAAGAAATGGTCGAGCGCCGACTGCATCGGTTTCGGCAGGGTTTCGAACTCGGCCGCCAGCATGCCGCACATGCACATGCGATGGTCGGCAAGGACGCCCGCGTAGATCGCCATGTAGCTCTGAATTTGTTGCGCCGCCGGCTGGCCCTCGCCTTCGATGACCTCTAGCGCTTGCCGGAAGCGGCTGCCGTAGCGGGCGATCAGCGAGAGGCCGAGCGCGGCCTTGGACGGGAAGTGATAGTGCAGGCTGGCCTTGGTGACATGCAGCGTCGCGGCGATGTCGGCGTAGCTGAAGGCATTGTAGCCGCGCGTCTGCACCAGGGCCTGGGCGGCATCCAGAATGCGCTCCGGCGTCTCCTTGCGATCCTGAACCTGAACCTTTCGCAACCCGCACGCTCCAACATTTGTTTCCTTCGGAGCGAACCATAGTGCGATTCATCATCTTTGGCTATTGACATTTTACCTACTATTAGGTAAGTGAATATGGGCCGGGCCACATCGTCCTCCGGCAACTTGAAGTGCCGTGCCGTATTCCGCCCTTGGGCCGTTTGACGGAGAGCCATATGACAACCACCAACCTGACGATCGGCGGACTGCGCAAGGCGGTCGAAACCCGCGATGCCGCCAGTCTCAAAGCCTTCTATGCCGATGACGCGGTGCTGACCATCATCGACAACGACAATCCCCCCAGCCGCCCACGCACGATCGCCGGCGGCAAGGACATCGGCGCCTTTCTCGACGATGTCTACAGCCGCGACATGAGCCATACGATCGATATGGGCTTGATCGACGGCAACAGCCTGGCCTTCGTGGAAGGCTGCATCTACAGCGATGGCACCAAGGTCATTGCATCCAACACGGCGGAGCTTGGCCCCAAGGGCATTGTCCGCCAGACCACGGTTCAAGCCTGGGATAACTGAGCTTTTTGAAGTGCCTGCCATAACCTCATAAATGATTAGGGAGAACGATCATGAAGTTGCTTGCTTCCTCTGCGGCCTTGCTCATTCTTGGCTCTGCCGCGATTGCCCCGGCATTTGCCGCCAGCGATGCCGATTTGATCATCAGCGCCGAAGCCGGAGCGCCTGCCGCCGTCTCGATGAACGCGGCGATCTATGCGGCGCAGGCGGACGGCACGATGAAAACCCTGCGCGAAGGCAAGAACGGCTTCTGGTGCATGCCCGACGATCCGACGACACCGGGCCCCGATCCGATGTGCGGCGACGCCAACGCCATGGAATGGGCCATGGCGTGGATCGGCAAGACCGAACCGCCCAAAGGCAAGACCGGCCTCATTTACATGATGATGGGCGGACCGGCGGCCAGCAATGTCGATGCCTTCGCCATGAAACCGCCCGAAGGCAGCGACTGGATCATGGATCGTCCGCATATTATGATCGTAAATTTCGGTGAGTCCATGGCGGGCTATCCAATGGCGCAAGAAAAACCGGATACGACCCAGCCCTACGTCATGTGGAGTGGAACGCCCTACGCCCATCTGATGGTGCCGGTGCAGTAAGCCCGAATTCGCATGGGGACGAGACTGTTGTCCCCATGCTATTCTGAACGTCATGAGAGCCGTAACCGTCTTTGCCTTCATGCTGCTGGCCGCTGGCGATGCGCTGGCGCATGGCTATCATGCGGGTCCGTTGGAAATCACGCATCCGTCCATCATGGTGCCGTCCGAGAAATCGGATTGCAGTTGCGCCCATGTGAAAATCATCAACCACGGAAAGCAAACCGAATATTTCCTGGGCGCCGTCATCGCCGCGGCCAGCCGCACCCATCTGATCGCGATTTCGACGGACGGCCACGGTCTCGAAATGCCACGACGTGTCGAAATTCCTCCGGGCAAGACGCTGGACCTGACGCGCCATCAATGGTGCCTGTTCATGAGCGGCATCACCACATCATTGGAAGCCGACATGGGCGCCATTTCGGGGCAATTGCTCTTCGAGCACCAGGGCAGAGTCGATATCGAATTCATGATCGATCCGGCCAATCACTAGAACGGGTTAGTGCTTGATCGACGCCGGGTGCCGTCAATTCCCTTCTCCCAAAGGAGAGGAGAACTCTGTACGATTCCATGACGAATTGCCGGGCCTGAGAAATGTGTTAGCCTCCCACCCATGCTCACTGATTACATCACCTCGGCCTTGGCGACACTCCTGGTGGTCGCTGACCCTGTCTTTCTCAGCGCCCTGTTCCTCGGTGTCACCCATGGCATGGCGGAGAAGCAGCGCCGCGAGGTGGCGTTGCGGGCTTCGGTGATCGCCTTCTGCATCCTGCTGGCGGCGGGCTTGGGCGGCGCCAAGCTGCTCGAGCGGCTCGGCATCTCGCTGTCGGCCTTCCGCATCGCCGGCGGGTTTCTGCTCTTGTCGGCGGCGGCCGAGATGGTCTTCGACCGGCGCGGCCAGCGGCTGCAGGCCACCGCCGAACAGGCGATCAGCGTCGACCATGTCAAGAACATCGCCGCCTTTCCACTGGCCAGTCCGCTGATGGCGGGACCCGGCGCCATTACGGCAATGATCCTGCTGGCGGGCCGCGCCGATGGCCGCATGGATTTCCTGGTGGCGCTCTATGGCGTGGCCGCACTGGTGATGGCGGCCTGTTTCCTGAGCTTTGTCCTGGCGAATCGGATTTCGAAACTGATGGGCGTCACTGGCCGCGCCGTGCTGACCCGGCTGCTCGGCATCATCCTCGCCGCCTTGGCCGTTCAATTCGTCATCGACGGCGTCGTGGTTCTGATGCGGCCCTGAAAAATGGGGGTGAATGGTAGCAACCAGAAACCATCCACCCCCCAACATGGTCCCGGACGAACCGGAGCACCAAGACGCAACGAGTGCTCTAACTTGAGAATGGGAGGACCCAAGACAGACGTTTGCGATGCAACATGCATAGCAATGCCGGTGCCAGTTTCGAAATATAATTGTACTATTTTTTAACTCATTGATATTGCGTGATATAAAAGACTCTGAAACAAAAACGTCAGACGCCTCGTCAATTGTCTGTGACGTTACATTGTGCAGTGCGATGCTTCGGAAAGCAGCAAATCAGACCGGCTGGTGATTTTTCAGCCAGGTGTTGAACCGGTCCAATGCTTCTTCAACCCTGGCGGGATCGCTGAGGTAGCACATGCGCAAATGGCCTTCGCCGCCGGGGCCGAAGGTGGCGCCGGGGGCAAAGCCGACCTTGGCTTCGTCGATGATGCGCCTGGTGGTGGCGCTTGAATCCGCCATGCCGTCGATGGCGAAGAACAGATAGAAGGCGCCCCGGGGAATTTCGAAGCGGACCCGTGACATCTCCCGGAGCAGGCGCACCGCGAGATCACGATTGGCCCGCGCCTTGGCCACCTGGGACTGGAGGAAGGCGTCGCCCAAATCGAGGGCCGCCACGCAGCCCCTTTGCAGGAAGGCCGGCGTGCCGCTGGAATTGACTTGAATGATACGCTCGATGGCGGGACCCAAGATCTTTGGCGCCTGCAGCCAGCCAACGCGCCAGCCGGTCATGGCCCAGTTCTTGGAGAAGGTATTGGCGAGCAGCAGTTGCTCTTCGCCGTCGCAGATGTCGAGGAAGGAGGGCGCGCGGGCCTCGGCCCGTTCGCCATAGTAGAAGCGTGAATAGACTTCGTCACCCAGGATCCAGATGCCGCGCTTGCGGCATTCGTCGCGCACCGCGATCAGTTCGTCCAGGCTCGCCGTCCAGCCCACCGGATTGGACGGCGAATTGAGCACAATGGCCTTGGTGCGTGGGGTGATGGCGGCGAAGAGCCGGCCGAGGTCCAGCACCCAGCGGCCCTTCTGAAACCGCATCGGCACTTCCACGGGCCGCGCCCCCAGAATGCGGAGTGCTGCCGCGTAGTTGGGCCAGGCGGGCGTCGGGATGATGATTTCATCGCCGTCTTCCGCCAGCATCTGCACGATGGTCTGGATGGCCGCCATGCCACCCGAATGGACGAAGAAATTCTCAACCGAGAAATCGCGGCCGAAATGGCGGGCGTGATAGCGGGCCAGCGCCTCGCGGAGTTCGGGAATGCCGCGCTGCCAAGTGTAAAACGTTTCGCCTTTCAGCAGACTGTCGATGGCGGGCCGGGCGAAGGGTTCCGGTGTGGGCACATTGCCTTCCCCCGACCAGAGGGGAATGACGCCGGGAACCGTCATGCCATACATGGCGGCCGTGACGATGCCGCTGTCGGGCTCGTTGCGGGCTTGGGCTGTGAGATGGGCGAGGAGTTGATCGGCGTTCATGGGGCATGTCTTAAGCCAAAAAGAAACCCGGGGGTCCAGCACCCGGGTTTCGTGGTCTGCCCTGCGTGGCGGGCTTACTTCTTCTTGAGCGCGTCGCGGATTTCGGCGAGCAGCACTTCCGTGGTCGTCGCGGCCGGCGGCGGTGCCGGCGGCTCGGCCTTCTTCATGCGGTTGGATATCTTCACCAACTGGAAGAGGATGAAGGCGACAATCAGAAACTGAACCAAGACAGTGAGGAAGTTGCCATAGGCAAATGTCGCACCCGCCTCCTTGGCCGCCGCCAGAGTTGCATCCTTTGGAGCGCCCCCGGCCAATTGAGCGAACTTGTTCGAGAAATCGACTCCACCCGTGATGAAAGCCACAATCGGCATAATGAGATCGTCAACAATAGAACTGACAATCTTGCCGAAGGCGCCGCCGATGATGACACCGATGGCCAGATCAAAGGCATTGCCCTTGAATGCGAATTGTTTGAATTCCTGCCACATATTGAACCCCCTAACATGGCTGTTGACCGCGCACCCCTTGCGCGCGTGAAGGTTGTTTAGACGATTATTCTTGCCATGGCAAAAGGCTATGAGAGAAATATATCAAGGATTGAGGACCGATGCGCGAGCGCCGAAACTTCTACCCCGAACCGCAGCCCTTCAACCGCGGCCGCCTGAAAGTCTCGCGGCTGCACGAGATCTATTTCGAGGAGTGCGGCAACCCCAACGGCAAACCCGCCGTGGTGCTGCATGGGGGGCCGGGCGGCGGCATCTCGCCCTTCCTGCGCCGGATGCATGACCCGGAGGCCTACCGTATCGTGCTCTTCGACCAGCGCGGCTGTGGCCAGTCCACGCCCCATGCCGAATTGGCCGAAAACACCACCTGGGATCTTGTGGCCGACATGGAAGTCTTGCGCCAGCATCTTGGGCTGACCAGTTGGCAGCTTGTGGGAGGATCCTGGGGCTCGACCCTGGCCTTGGCCTATGCGGAAACCCACCCGGAGCGGGTCAGTGAACTGATCGTGCGCGGTATCTTCACGCTGCGGCGAAGCGAATTCGACTGGTTCTACCAGCGCGGTGCGGATGCCCTGTTTCCCGATGCCTGGGAGGCCTATGTGGCGCCGATCCCGCCAGAGGAGCGGCACGACATGGTCGCCGCCTATCACCGCCGCCTCACGGGGGATGATGAGCAGGTCAAGCTGGCCTGTGCCCGGGCCTGGAGCCAGTGGGAGGGGGCGGCCCTGTCGCTGCTGCCCGACGAAAAGCGCGTGGCCGACTTTGGCGCGGACCGTTTCGCCCTCGCCTTCGCGCGCATCGAGTGCCATTACTTCCACAACCGCGGATTCTTCGCGGCGGAGGGTCAACTGCTCCGCGAGGCGCATCGGCTCAAGGCTATTCCGGGCGTCATCATCCAGGGCCGCTACGACGTGGTGACTCCCATGGAGACGGCCTGGGCGCTGCACCGGGCTTGGCCTCAAGCGGAATTTATCGTGGTGCCCGATGCCGGGCATACGGCAACCGAACCCGGCATCACCGATGCGGTGGTACGGGCGACGGACCGGTTTCGACATGCGAATCATGCATAACTGACCGTGCCACATTGCTCGTGAAAAGCGGCAATGAATTCACAATTGCAGGCCATATTTAAGGGTAACAAGAAACCAACCCTGCAAACCCCGAGGCAACCATGATCATCATCACCGCACTGCGCGATTTCGCCGATGGCCTGAGCCGGGGCCTGTCGCTGTTCTTCACCGAGCGCAATGATTTCACCGAACGCACCTTGATGCCGGGCAGCAAGCCGCGCCGCCGTTAAGCTGCTGTCATTATTTGGAAAAACCTATCCGGACAAGAGCGGTCCGGCGCTAGGTTCTCATCGTCTGGCGGAACCCTGCGCCGCGAAATTGTCAAACTCCGTCCGCTTTGCGGCCATGTTCGGCGCCCATCTTCAGGTTCGATCCAGCAGGGGATCGGCGCGGCCAACGCGCATGACGTCATAAGTTACGGGATATGTCAGAGATTCAGGCGTTTCGCGCCTGCATGAAGATTGGTCCGCACGGCTCTTGTCGCCGTCCCGAGCCGTGAGGGCCATTGGCCCGTCCGCACCCTGCCGGTGCGGACGGGCCGCCCCATGACGCGCGAATCGGTTTAAGTTGCCGCCATGCAACTCGACCGGACCCTCGTGCTGATCGGGCAGATGCCCGTCACCCTCCTCGACCTGATGATCGGCGGCGCCGTCTTCGCGCTGCTCTTGCTGGTCTTCGCGGTCATCCTCGCCTGGCGCGCCCAGGCCGGGCGGCGGGGCGAGGCCAATGCCGCCATGCGGCGCACCACCGAACTGGAATATAGGCTGGCCGAACTGTCGGGCACGCTCAGAGGCTTTGCCGAGCAGTCCCAGGGCGCCCAAATGCACATGGTCAACACGCTCGACGAGCGCCCCGACCAGGTTTCGCACCGGCTGGGCCTCAGTCTCTCCGACCAGGCCGAGCGCACCGGGCAATCCTTGACCCAACTCTATGAGCGCCTGGCCGTCATCGACACGGCGCAGAAGAACCTGACCGCTCTGTCGAGCGAGATGATCACGCTCAAAGACATCCTGTCCAACAAACAGGCGCGCGGCGCCTATGGCCAGGGGCGGATGGAGGCGATCATCCGCGACGGGCTGCAGATGAATGCCTTCTCCTTCCAGGCCACCTTAAGCAACGGCACCAGGCCAGACTGTCTGATCCGGCTGCCCGAATCGGAGCTGCAACTGGTGATCGACGCCAAGTTCCCGCTCGAAGCCTTCAATGCGCTGAAACTGACAAGGACCGAGCAGGACGTGAAGCTGGCCGAAGCCCGGCTGCGCGCCGACGTGCTGAAGCACGTGAAGGACATTTCGGAAAAATACCTGATCGCCGGGGAGACCCACGAGACGGCGATCATGTTCGTGCCGTCGGAATCGGTCTATGCCGACCTCTACGAGCGTTTCGAGGACGTCATTCAGAAGGCCCACCGGGCCCGGGTCTTCATCGCCTCGCCCAATATCCTGATGCTTCTGGTGCAGACCCTGCAGGCGATCTTCAAGGATGCCCGCATGCGCGAGGCGGCGGGCCAGATCAAGGTCGAGGTGGCACGCTTGCTCGACGATGTCGGGCGCCTCAAGGAGCGGGTGGGCGATTTGCAGAAACATTTCGGCCTGGCCAATAGCGATCTCGAAAAACTCGGCGTCTCGGCCGGCAAGATCGGCAAGCGCGCGCTCCGCATCGAGAGTCTCGATCTCGCCGAACCGCCGGCCATAACCGAAGCGCCGCGCCCCAAGCTGGTGGAGCGGGGGTGAACGCAAACCGGCTACTTGCTGATGAACACCTGGGCGGTGATCTGCTTCTTGATGTCGTCGAAGGCGCGGGCGATATCGGCGCCGTTCTCGGCAATGAAGAAATGCTTGTCCGGGTCGGTCGAACAATTCTTGAGGCGGCGGCGGGTATCCTTGTCGCGCAGATCGAAGGCGACCGTCATCACCGTGATGCCGGAGTCCTTGGCGTTCTGGCAGATGGCTTCGAGGTTGCTCTCGCCGCTGTCCGTGTCGCGTACGCCTGAGCCGAAGGCCGGTTCCGTCTGGCGCCCATCGGTCAAGATGACCATTATTTTCTGAACTTCTTCGTCGTCATAATCGGCCCCTTCCTCGAAGGGCGCGTTGGGCGACAGCAGATGATAGCCGAACTCGGCGCCAAGCGCGATATGCGTCCAGGCATAGGGCCGCATGGCCTCGAGCTGGCCGCGGATGGCGGCGAAATCATCCGTCAACGGAGCAACCGTCAGATGGCTCGGCACATAGGCGCCGCAACCGTCCCCGGCGTGGACCTTGGCTTGCTTCTGGCCCCACTTGGTGGCGTCGCTGGCGGTCGGCGCCGCATCGGTGATGTTGGCGGGGTAGGGGCGGTCCTGGGTGCAGCCGGTCCATTGCCCGGTGCCGGTCTTGCCCAGAACGTACCGCTCGGGCAGCGTCACCTGGACATGATGCGAGAAGGGCACCAGGCCGAACTTCACGCGGCCGGCGCTGGTTTCCTCGAGATCGCTCACCAGTTTCTTGGCGGCATCCTTCATCGCCACATATTTGATCTTGCCGCCTACCACTTCCGTCATGGAGCCCGAATAATCGAGGACCAGGGCGATCTCGCCCTTCTTGGCCTCGGGCACATTGATTTCGGTGTCGACGGCCACGGTCATGGTGGCCAGGCCGGCAATCTGCATGAGACCGGAGGGAAGTTCGTAACGGGCCGAGGCGTTGACCGTGGCGCCTGCCAGTTTGAATTTGGCCTCGACATCGCCGGGGTCGACGTTGAAGGCCTTGAGATTGGCCTCGAAGGACTGCTGGCCCGCCGCGATCCGCTCGCTGTGGCTGAGGTTGGAGGCCGCGGCGATGGCAAGCGACGCCGAGTCGAGGGCCGCCTGCAGCTTGGTCTGCGTATCGGCATAGCGCATGTAATCGACGGCGGCGCCGCTGGCCAGCAGCAGCGGCACGATCGAGAGTGCGAAAGTGATGGCGGTGTTGCCGCGCTGATTGGCGGCGAAGCGGCGGAACGCCGAGGCGATGCGGGTGGAGATTGCCATTGTCTTGCTTCCTTGTGCCAGACCGGAACGGAGCGGTCGATTTCGGAAGACAAGTTGCAAGGGCCGGTCCGCGTGCCGCGAACTCCGAGGCGGACGTCAGCACATGGTTGACAATCCGTTAAGGAAATGGCGCGATTTTGATTGGTCTCGATACCGCCATCATAGCGGGCGCCTGGCCTTGATCGCCTGGGTCAGGGTTCCCTCATCCAGATAGTCCAGTTCGCCGCCGACCGGAACGCCATGGGCCAGCCTGGAGGTGGCGATGTTCATGCCCTTCATGCGCTCGGTGACATAATGCGCCGTGGTCTGACCCTCGACCGTCACATTGAGCGCCAGCACAACCTCCTTCACCTGTTCATGGGCGGCGCGCTCGATCAGCTGACCGATGGCAAGGTCTTCTGGCCTGACACCCTCGACGGCCGAGAGCGTTCCGCCCAGCACGTGGTAGAGCCCGGTCCAGGCGCCGGCCCGCTCCAGCGCCCACAGGTCGCCCACATCCTCGACCACGCAGATCATGGTGCGGTCGCGGCGCGGATCAACGCAAAGCGTGCAGGGGTCGATGGTGTCGACGTTGCCGCAATGGCTGCACAGGGTCACCTTGTCGCGGGCCTCGGCGATGGCCGACGACAAGGGCAGCAGCAGGCGCTCGCGGTTCTTGATCAGGTGCAGGGCGGCGCGCCTGGCCGAACGGGGGCCAAGCCCCGGCAATTTGGCGAGCAGCTGGATCAGCCGCTCGATTTCCGGACCCGTCGTTCTTCGCGACATCAGAAGGGAAGCTTCAGCCCCGGTGGCAGCGGCAATCCGCCGGTGACCGTCTTCATCTCGTCGGCCATCATGGCCTCGACCTTGTTCTTGGCATCGTTGTGAGCGGCGATGATCAGATCCTCGAGAATGTCCTTCTCCTCGGGCTTCATCAGAGAAACATCGATGACGGTGCCGGTCATGGCGCCCTTGCCGTTCAGCGTCACCCGCACCATGCCGCCGCCGGACTGGCCGGTGACGGACGATTGTTCGAGTTTCGCCTGCATGTCGGCCATGCGGCTCTGCATGGCCTGGACCTGTTTCATCATGTCACCGAGATTCTTCATCCGCCTCACTCATCACTTGGGGTTCGATCCGTTCAGGCTCTTTCACGTCGATGATTTCAGCACCCGGAAAGCGCTTCAGCACCGCCTGCACATCGGGATGCTGGCGGGCCATCAGGAACAGGCTGTCACGGCTGTCCTGCTTCTGGCGGGCCAGCGGTGGATCACCGCCATCCTTCGCCACCATCACCATCCAGCGTAATCCCGTCCAGGCTTCGAGCTTGCGGGAGATTTCGCCCGGAAGGCCCGCATGGGCATTGAGCTCCAGCGCCAGTTCGATTTGCCCGGGGCTCACGCGGATCGGCCGCACCAGGCGCTCGAGATCGGACTTGAACTTGATGTCGCGCTTCTCGGCGGCCAGCGCCACGATGTCCTTGAAATTGGTGAAAGCCCGGGTCTCGGCCTGCACAGGTGCCAGCGCCGGCTGCGGCTGTGCCGCAACGACCGTACGCGCCTCGGCCTGCGGTTCACCGCCGCCGCGTAACAACTCGCGGGCATTCAGGTGCGTGACCCGTTCACTCGAAGACGCCTGCTTCACCAGCTTCGCCAGTTCCTCGCCGCTTGGATAGTCGGCCGCGTGGGCGAGACGGATCAGCACCATCTCTGCGGCCATCAGCGGATCGGCATGGAGCTCGGTCTCGCGGATGCCCTTCAGCAGCATCGACCAGGCCCTGGTCAGATGCGCCATGCCGATCTTGGCGGCGTGCTCGCGGCCACGGGTCTTCTCGGCCTCGGTGCGCGAGGTGTCGGAGAGTGCGGTGTCACGCACCACCTTGAGCCGCGTCACCCAGTGCACGTAGTCGGCCAGGTCGCTTAAGATCGAACGTGGATCGCCGCCATCGTGGTATTGCGCTTCAATCTCCCGGATGGCCGCCGCCATATCGCCCTGCATCACCGCTTCGAACAAATCGATGATGCGGGCCCGGTCCATCATGCCGAGCATCGAGGCGACGTCCGCGGCCTTGACCTTGCCCTCGCCATAGGCGATGGCCTGATCGAGCAGCGACAGCCCGTCGCGCACCGAGCCTTCGGCGGCGCGCGCGATCATCGCCAGCGCGTCGGGCTCGGCTTCGACGTCTTCCTTCACCGCGATATTCGCATAGTGCGAAGCCAGCAGCGCCGCATCGAGGCGCTTCAGGTCGAAACGCTGACAGCGCGACAGGATGGTGACCGGAACCTTGTTGATCTCGGTGGTCGCAAAGATGAATTTCACATGCGGCGGCGGTTCCTCCAACGTCTTCAAAAGTGCGTTGAAGGCGTTCTTCGACAGCATGTGGACTTCGTCGATGATATAGACTTTGTAGCGCGCCTGGACGGGCGCATAGCGCACGCTGTCGGTGATCTCGCGCATGTTGTCGACGCCGGTGTTCGACGCCGCATCCATCTCGATGACATCGAGGTGGCGCGATTCGAGGATGGCCTCGCAGTGCGGACCGTAAGCGGGCATGTCGATGGTGGGCTTACCGTCATAGTTCAGGGCGCGCGCGATGAGCCGCGCCGTCGTCGTCTTGCCCACCCCGCGCACGCCGGTCAGCATGAAGCCCTGGGCGATGCGGCCCGACGCAAAAGCGTTGGTCAAGGTGCGCACCATCGCCTCCTGGCCGATCAGGTCAGGAAACGTCTGCGGGCGGTATTTGCGGGCCAGAACGCGGTACCCTTGAGCGTTCGCGCCGCTTGAATTTTCAATCATGGCGGGCTCTTCGGGCCGGATACTAGAGGTGGGAGGCTGGACGGGCAACCCGTTCCGGTCTCGTTGGGGCTGCTTCCTTCCGGACCTGACCCGGTTGGCGAGCGGCACGTCCGCCGCCAACCTCCCGGGCGCTATATGGTCCGGGGCAGGAGAAAAGGCAAGGGATCAAGCCGCCTCGACTTCACGGGCGATTTTTGCACCGAGGTCCCGCGTGGCGACCGCCAATTCGTATTGCGACTGCAGGTTCATGAAGAACTGGGCGCTGACGCCAAACAGGGCGGCAAGGCGCAGCGCCGTCTCGGCGGTGATGGCGCGCTCGCCCTTGATAATGGCGGTCAGGCGATTGGCGGGAATGCGCATCTTCAGCGCGGCGCGATTTGCCGTGAGGCCGCGAGCCCGCAGTTCCTCTGCCAGGATCTCGCCGGGGTGGGCGGGCGGCAGCACGCCGTCAAAAGCCGTAATGTCAGTGCGGGTCATGGATGTGCACCTCGTATGCATCGCCTTTGGAGAATTTGAACAGCAGCCGCCATGGTCCATTGATGTCAATTGACCAGAACCCCCGGAGATCGCCTTTCAACTTGTGCAAGCCCACCGAATTGAGCCCTCCCAAGTCAGCAAGTGACGCGGCGGCGTTCAATTGCCGCAACCTCCGCAGCGCCACCGGAACATCGAGCCCGGAAAACTTGCTCTTCCCGGACTCGATGAACTGCCGTGAGGCAGCGCCTTTGATCGTCTTGATCATACATAGAAAATATTACACTAAGCGTAATATGTCAATCATATGACCATGCCTGCCTGAGGCCCTACAGCGCCGCGACGATCTTGCGGTAGGAATCCTCGGAGAAGGCTTTCAGCGTCGTGGTGCGCACGTTGCCGCCCATGGCCAGGGTGAGGTTGAAGCGCGCCATGGTCTCGTCGTCGGGAGCCTCGGATATCACCACCATGTCGACGGCCCCGGCCGTCATGTAGAACTCCTTCACGTCGATCCCCATCTTCTTGGCCATGGCGCGGGCCGCATCCAGCCGGGCGGGGCTGTCCTTCACGCTCTTGACGCCTTGGTCGGTCCAATTGATGAGTTCAATGTATTTTGGCATGGCCGTCCTCCCTTTCGCTGTCGCAGTGGCAAGGCGCCTATCCGCCTGTCCGGCGAAGCCATCGGACGATAGCATGATTCCGGCGTCATGGCCGCGATTGACCGTGGGTTCATGAGCGGATATTCGTGAACATGAGATGCATCGCCCAATCCCGCATCCGCACAACTTGGAGTTTCGCCATGCGCAGGCAGATGCTGACACTTGTACTGGCGATGCTGCCGGCCTCCCTTCCCGCTGCCGCCCATGACTGCTCCGGCGAACCCATCCGGCCCTATGCCATCGAAAAAACCTGCGAGGACGATGGCCTGTCCTGCCGGGTGCGCATGGTCTATGCGCCGGGCCAGAACCCCGGGCTGGCGCGCCATGGCAGCTATTGGTATCAGCGTGCCGAACGCTTCGTGCGCGTCGCCTCGCCGGATGACTGCGGTTACGTGGCCACTGGCGCCCCGCGGCTTGGCGAGGGCGGCGACAACGACCTCGATCTGAAGCCCGATGCAGGCAGTTGACGCCACTCAATTGACCGGAGCCATTGCCTCCATTATTTGAGCCTCATGCTCCGCCCGATCATCACGCTGCCCGACGAGAAAACCCTGCGCAAGGTTTCGAAACCCGTGGGCGCGGTCGATGCCGCGGCGCGAAAACTCTTCGACGACATGCTGGAGACCATGTACGAGGCGCCGGGCATCGGGCTTGCCGCCATCCAGATCGGCGTGCCGCGGCGCCTGCTGGTGGTCGATCTCGCCAAGGAGGGCGAGTTGGCCAAACCCATGTGCATGGCCAACCCGGAAGTCGTCTGGGCGAGTGAAGCGCAGAGCGACTACGAGGAGGGCTGCCTCTCCATCCCCGAATTCTACGAAATGGTGACCAGGCCTTCGGAAGTGAAGGTGCGCTATCTCGACCGCCTGGGCGAAGCCCGGGAGGTCGAGGCCAAGGGCCTGCTGGCCACCTGCCTGCAGCACGAGATCGACCATTTGAACGGCATCCTGTTCATCGATCACATCTCGCGCCTGAAACGCGAGCGCGTGCTGAAGAAGTTCCAGAAAGCCCAGAAGCTCGGGAAGCTGTGAAGGTGTTCACAAATCCCCTCACCCTGAGGTGCCTGGCGCAGCCAGGCCTCGAAGGGCTCCCACGCGGCGATGCTTCGAGGGCCGCTCGGCGGCCACCTCGGCATGAGGATATCTGACATGCGCCTGGTTTTCATGGGAACGCCGGACTTCGCGGTCGAAACACTGAAGGCCCTGCTGGAGGCCGGACACGCGGTGGCTTGCGTCTATTCGCAGCCGCCGCGCCCCGCCGGGCGTGGGCTGGCGGAGCGGCCGTCGCCAGTGCATGCCTTCGCCGTTTCAAAGGGCATCGAAATCCGCACCCCGGTATCGCTGAAAGCGCCAGAGGAGCAGGCACGCTTTGCAGCACTCGATGCCGGCGCCGCCATTGTCGCCGCCTATGGCCTGCTGCTGCCGAAAGCCGTTCTCGATGCGCCGCGGCTCGGCTGCTTCAACGTCCATGCCTCATTGCTGCCGCGCTGGCGCGGTGCCGCCCCCATCCAGCGCGCCATCATGGCGGGTGATGCGGAAACCGGGGTCACCATCATGCACATGGACGAGGGTCTCGACACCGGGTCCATGTGCAAAGGGGGGCGCGTGGCCATCGGGCCCGATATGACGGCCGCGGCGCTGCATGATGAACTGGCGGCCCTCGGGGCGCGATTGATGGTTGAGGTGCTGGCGCAACCCAGCATCGATTGCGTGCCTCAGCCCGCCGAGGGCGTCACCTATGCCAGGAAGATCGGCAAGGCCGAAGCGAGGATCGATTTCTCGAAACCCGCCGCCGATGTCCGCAACCACATCCACGGCCTGTCGCCCTTTCCGGGTGCCTGGTTTGCCGTTGACGGTACACGCATCAAGGCCTTGCGCTGCAGCGTGGCCGCCGCATCGGGCGAGGCCGGGGTCTTCCAGGACGGCCGCCTCACCGTCGCCTGCGGGCGGGATGCGGTCCGTCTCCATATCCTGCAGCGCGAGGGCAAGGGCGCCATGGAGGCCGATGTCTTCCGGCGCGGCTTTGCCATCGCCGCCGGAACCAGGGCGAGTTGATGCCGCGCTACAGGCTGGTGATCGAATATGACGGCGCACCGTTCACCGGCTGGCAGTCGCAGGCGGGCGGTACCTCCGTCCAGGATGTGATCGAGAAGGCCATCGCCCTCATCAACGGCGGGCCGGCCCTGGTCTATGGCGCGGGCCGCACCGATTCCGGTGTGCATGCCCTGGCCCAGGTGGCGCATGCCGATCTCGTCAAGGACTGGGAGCCGTTCAAGCTGCGCAACGCGCTCAATGGCAACATGCGGTCCCATCCGGTGAGCGTGCTCGAAGCGGCGCTTGTGCCCGATGACTTCCACGCCCGCTTCTCGGCCAAGAAACGTTATTATCTCTATCGCATCCTCAACCGGCGGAGCCCTCCCGCCCTCGACAGAGGCAAGGTCTGGTGGATTCCCAACGCGCTCGACAGCGATCAGATGCACGAAGCGGCCCGGCATCTGGTGGGCAAGCACGACTTCACCACCTTCCGCGCCGCCCAATGCCAGGCCGCCTCGCCGGTCAAGACCCTCGACCGGCTCGACGTGGCACGCTACGGCGAGCTGATCGAGATCAGGGCCGATGCGCGCTCCTTCCTGCACAACCAGGTGCGCTCGATGGTGGGCTCATTGCGCTCGGTCGGCGAGGGCAAGTGGAGTACCCGCGACATGAAACGGGCGCTGGACGCGGCGGACCGTTCCGCCTGCGGCCCGGTGGCCCCGCCCGAGGGGCTCTACCTTCTCAAGGTTGATTACTGATTCCTTCTCCCATCGGGAGAGGAAAGTTAAGTCAAGTTACTAAAATACGCGGCCAGGATGCGCCCATAGATGGCTTGCGTGGCGCGTAGTTCCTCGATCGAAATGCGCTCGTCGGTCTGGTGGATGGTGGCGTTGGTGGGGCCGAATTCGAGCACCGGGCAGAAATCCTTGATGAAGCGCGCATCGGACGTGCCGCCCGACGTCGAGAGCTTCGGCAGGATGCCGGTCTCGCGCTCGACCGCATCCTGGACAAGGCCGACGAAGGGGCCGGGCTCGGTGATGAAGGCGGAAGCGCCTTCAGTCGTTGTGTAGGACCAGGTGCCGCCCAATTCGGATTTCACAGACTCGATGTGGCCATCGGCCCAGGCCTTGAGGGAATCGAAATCATGTTCCGGCGAAAAGCGGATGTTGAACTTCGCCACGGCCCGCGACGGGATGACATTGCCCGCCGGATTTCCGACATCGAAAGACGTGACGGCCAGCGTCGAGGGATCGAAGTGCGCGTTGCCGTCATCGAGCCTCGCCGTGGCAATGCGGTCGATGAAGCGCGCCAGTTTCGGCACGGGATTGTCGGCCTTGTGCGGATAGGCGGCGTGACCTTGCCGGCCCTCGACGGTGACGGTGAAGCTGGAGGATCCGCGGCGCCCGATCTTGATGGTGTCGCCAAGCCTGTCGGCGCAGCTTGGTTCGCCGACCAGGCAGTGGTCGGGGATATGGCCGCTGCCGCGCATCCAGTCGAGCACCTTCACCGTGCCGTTGATGGCCGGGCCTTCCTCGTCGCCGGTGATGAGGAGGGAGATCGAGCCCTTGAACCTGGGCGAGCCGCGCACGAAATCGATGGCGGCACCCGCGAAGGCCGCCACCGATCCCTTCATGTCGGTGGCGCCGCGCCCGAAGATGAAGCCATCGGCGATGTCGGCGGCGAAAGGCTTGTGAGCCCAGCTCCCGGCGTGGCCTTCGGGCACCACGTCGGTATGTCCCGCAAAGCAGAAATGCGGTGCGGTGCTGCCGAAGCGGGCGAAGAGGTTCTCCACATCGTGCGTTCCCTCCGCCTTGAAGATCAGGCGCCGGCAAACGAAACCATGACTTGAGAGCAGATTTTCAAGATAGGTGAGAGCGCCGCCCTCGGCAGGTGTCACCGACTTGCAGCGGATCAAGTCCTGAAGGAGAGGAACGGGATCGGTGGGGGTGGTTTTCATCGCAGGACCATTTTGGACGCTACCCACCAATTTGTCATCCCCGGCCTTGTGCCGGGGATGAGAGCATTATGGCGGTTTCAACCGGCCAGCGGATCGGCGCCATATTGGTTGGGACCGTCCGTGCCCTTCAGCATGCCGAGTTCGATCAGGATCCAGAGGCCGCCGACGATCGGTATAAGTATGATCAGCGTCCACCAGCCGGACTTGCCGCGGTCATGCCAGCGCTTGGCATAGAGCACGACCGACGGATAGATCACGGCGAGGCTGAACAGCGATCCGAGGATGCCAACACCGCTTTCGAACCTTGTTCCCAACATGGAATCGATGACCGCAAGGATGATGCTGCCGGCAATGAGCACGAGAATCGCCATCCAGAAACTTTGCCGCCCGATACGGCCATCAAGACTCAAGAAGAGATATTTCCAGTCCATGTTCCAATCTCCGTGGCGCCATCGCGCCCTCAAGTTGACTCCGGGCCGGAGTATTACCGATACCGGCCGATCCGGGAAGGGGGTTCGGTCAGTCGCGCAGCAACTCGTTGATCGCGGTTTTGGACCGCGTCTGGGCATCGACGGTCTTGACGATCACGGCGCAATAAGTCGAGGGCCCCCAGTTCTGTCCGGGCATGGGTTTTCCCGGCAGGTTGCCCGACACAACAACTGAGTAGGGCGGAACATAACCTAGGTGAATTTCGCCCGTCATCCGGTTCACCACCTTCGTGGAGGCGCTGATAAAAACTCCCATAGCGATCACCGAACCCTCGCCGACGACGACGCCCTCGACCACTTCCGAGCGGGCGCCGATGAAGCAATTGTCCTCGATGATGGTGGGCCCCGCCTGCATCGGCTCCAGCACGCCGCCGATGCCCACACCACCCGACAGATGCACGTTCTTGCCGATCTGCGCGCATGAGCCAACCGTCACCCAGGTGTCAACCATGGTGCCGCTATCGACATAGGCGCCGAGATTCACGAAGGACGGCATGAGGATGGCGCCGGGCGCGATGTAGGCCGATTTCCGCACCACGCAATTGGGCACGGCGCGGAAGCCGCAGCTACGGAACTCCTTCTCCGTCCAGCCATCGAATTTGGAGGGTACCTTATCCCACCAGCTCGACCCGCCGGGGCCGCCCGCAATCATCGCCATGTCGTTCAAGCGGAAGGAGAGCAGCACCGCCTTCTTCAGCCATTGGTTCACCCGCCAGCCGCCATCGGCCTTCTCGGCCACACGGGCCTTGCCGGAATCGAGCAACTCCAAGGCGGCATCGACGGCATCGCGCACCGCGCCCCTGGTCTCGAGATTGACCTCGCCGCGGGCCTCCCAGGCCTGGTCGATGGTGCGCTGAAGATCGGTCATGGCTTCCCCTCATGAAAACGGCTGCACCCTTACTGGCCATGGCGTCCCTGTCAATGGTAAGCACGGGCGATGATCGAATACGGCAGCTTCATCTATCTCGACGTCTACCGGACGGGCAGCACCCACATCATCGGGCTTCTGGAAAAGATCAGCCTTGAAAGGCCGGTGCGCAGCTTCCGTCACGCGTCGCTCACCAAAGGCCATGTTTTCGGGCTGACGCGCAAGACGGTCTTCACGTCGGTGCGCAATCCCTGGGACTGGTATGTGTCGCTCTGGGCCTATGGCAGCGATGGCAAGAGCGCCATCCGGCGTTATCTCGCCGAACATTTCAAGCCGAAGGATCTGGCGGCCCTCTACGACAAGACGGCGGCGGTTCAATCCTTCCAGCGCTGGCTGGCGGTGATGCATGATCCCCAGCTTCTCGACAAGATTATGAAAGAACATCTGCCGGAATCGGGGCTTGCGCCGGTGATCGGGCTCTATACCTTCCGCTACCTGCGGGTGACCACGCGCTTTCCGCGACTCCTTCTGAGACAGCCCTTCATCCGCAGCCCTTCGGGCGCGCAATCCTATCACCGGCTGCTGAAGGCCCATGGCACGGTGCTGCGCAACGAAACTTTGAGCGAGGATTTCGCGGGCTTCGTGGAAAAACACCCGGCCGGGTTTCGCACCGATGCGGCGGCAATCATCCGCGCCGCCAGCACCCGTCCCGCCAATGCCAGCGGGCGCACGCTGGAGAACTACCGCGCCTATTACCGCGACAGCGATGCAGCGCTGGTGGCGGAGCGTGATAGGTTTTTCGTGGATGAGTTTGGTTATAGGTTTTGATCTGAGCTACCCTCCCCCGCGCGTGCCACGCGTGCCGCGCGGAGGAGGAAAAGCAAGGGAATGCGATCAACGGATTTCCTATCAGAAAGCGATCTGCACCTTCATCGCTTGGGAGCGGTCACAGGCGAGGTCGAAGGCCTTCACTGCATCCTCGAGCGGCAGCACGCCGGTGAGCAATGGCGTGAGATCGACCCGTCTCCGGTTGATAAGATCGGCCGCCAGACCGAACTCTTCATGAAAGCGGAACGAGCCGCGGATCTCGATCTCCTTTGCCACGATCATGTTCTGCGGCATGCTGACATCGCCGCCCAAGCCCAGTTGGATCAGAACGCCGCGGGGTTTGAGACATTCAAGTCCGTTGCGCAGCGCTGCCTCATTGCCGGAGGCTTCGATCATCACATCAAAATAGCCTTTGCTGGCCTTGAACGCGGCGAGCGTATCGGGGCCACCGGACACATTCACGGTGCGGTCGGCGCCCACCTTCCGTGCCAGGCCGAGCGTGAAATCCGAGACATCGGTCGCCACGATCTCCCGCGCGCCATGGACCCGCGCCGCGACGATGGCCAGGGCGCCGATGGGGCCGCAGCCGGTGACCAGCAGGCGCCTGTTGGCCAGCGGCCCGGCCCGCACGACGGCATGAAGCGTCACCGCGAAGGGTTCGGCGAAGGCGGCCTCTTCGAGGCTGATGCCGGGTGCGATCGGGTGACATTGCGAGGCCAGCGCCACCAACGATTGCTGGAAGGCCCCTTGCACGTGAGGCATCCGCATGGCGCTGCCATAGAACAGCATGTCGAGGCAGTGGTTCTGCATTCCCTTCTGGCAATAGGGGCAGACGCCGCAAGGCCGCGACGGGCTGACCGCCACGGCGTCTCCCGCCTTCAGGCCGGTGACGCCTTCGCCGATGGCGCTGATTTCGCCCGCCACCTCATGGCCGAGCACCATCGGCTCGCGCAGGCGGATGACGCCGAAGCCGCCATGGCGGTAGTAATGCAGATCGGAACCGCAGATGCCGCCGCGCCGGATGGAAACGGTCACCTGCCCGGGTCCGGGCGGCGCGGCATCGCGCTCTTCGATGCGGAGGTCATGGGCCTTGTGGATGACGATGGCTTTCATGGACGGCCCCGGGTTCGGCTTGCGCCTGTTATCGATAACATGATAGGCTTGCGCCGCATTTCCCGTCAAGGACTCCGCATGCCGCTCGATCTCTTCCGCCTTGATGACCGCATCGCGCTTATCACCGGCTCCAGCCAGGGCATCGGCTTGGGGCTTGCCCGCGGATTGGCGGCGGCAGGCGCCAAGGTCGTCATCAACGGCCGCGATGCGGCGCGTCTGGAACAGGCCCGCGGCGAACTGGCAGCCGCCGGCATGAAAGTCCATGCCGCTGCCTTCGATGTGACCGAGGAGCAGGAGGTCAATAGCGCCGTTGATCGCATCGAAGCGGAAGTCGGTCCCATTTCCGTCCTCATCAACAATGCCGGCATGCAGTTCCGTACCACGCTTGAGGACTATCCGGCCGAGAAATGGCGCGAGCTGATGCGCGTCAATGTCGAGAGCGTCTTCCTGGTGGGAAAAGCCGTGGCCCGCCACATGATCGCCCGCAAATCCGGCAAGATCATCAACATCTGCTCGGTGCAGAGCGAATTGGGCCGCCCGTCGATAGCCCCCTATACGGCCACCAAGGGTGCCGTGAAAATGCTGACCAAGGGCATGTGCGCCGACTGGGCCAAGCATGGCTTGCAGATCAACGCCATCGGGCCTGGCTATTTCAAGACACCGCTCAACAAGGCGCTGGTCGAAAACCCGGAATTCTCGGGCTGGCTGGAAAAGCGGACACCCGCCGGGCGCTGGGGCAATGTCGATGAATTGACGGGTGCCGCCATCTTCCTGGCGTCGGACGCATCATCCTTCGTGAATGGACACATCCTCTATGTCGACGGCGGAATCACTTCGGTCCTCTGACCGCTTCATTGGCGCCGCCGTGGTGATGGGTGTTGCCAGTTGCGGCAAGACCACCATCGGGCAGGCCATCGCCGAACGCCTCGATGCGCGCTTCATCGAGGGCGACCTCCTGCATGCGCCCGCAAGCGTTGCCAAGATGTCGGCGGGCATTGCCCTGACCGATGCCGACCGCTGGCCATGGCTGAAGCGCATCGGCGAGGCGCTCCGCGGTGAAGACGGTGCCATTGCCGCCTGTTCGGCGCTCAAGACATCCTATCGCGAGGCCATCGCCAAGTCGGCGGGGCGTCCGGTTTCATTCGTTCATCTGCACGGCAGCCGCGAACTGCTGGCGCGGCGCATTGCCGAACGCAAGGGCCATTTCATGCCCTCCACGTTGCTCGACAGCCAGCTCGCAACACTCGAAGCTCCGGGTACGGAGGAAGCGGCGGTCAGGCTCGACATCGCGGAGCCGCCCGCGCTGATCGTCGACCGGGCTGTAGCTTATCTCAAGCAGAGGAACATCTGAGGTGGCCGAACGCATCGCCATCATCGGTGCAGGCATCATGGGCACGGCCATCGCCACGCGGCTGCTCGATCGCGGCCATGCCGCCGCCGTCTTCGATCTCGATGCGGCCAAGGTCAAGGCTTTGGTGAACAAGGGCGCCACGGCCGCGGCCTCACCCGCCGATGCAACGGCTGCTGCGGACTTCGTGATCCTCAGCCTCAACCATGCCGACATCGTGCGCAAGGCCGTGTTCGGCGCGGGCGGCGCCGCGAAATCGGCCACGGCTGAGAAACTCCTGATCGACATGTCGTCCATCGATCCGGCCGCCACCGCCCAGATGGCCCAGCAGCTCGAAGCCGAAACCGGCATGGCCTGGGTCGATTGCCCGCTGTCGGGCGGCATGCCCGGGGCGCTGGCCGGCAAGCTCACCGTGATGGCCGGTGGAACGGAAAGCAATTTCGAGCGCGCCCGCGCCGTGATGAAAGACCTCTGCGCCAATTTCACGCTGATGGGCGGCTCGGGAGCGGGACAGACCACCAAGCTGGTAAACCAGCTCTTCTGCGCCATCGCCTTCCAGGCGGTGGCGGAAGCGGTGAAGCTCGCCGAGGCGGGCGGCGTGGATCCGAAGAAGATCCCGCAGGCTTTGAGCGGCGGGCGCGCCGACAGCCGCATCCTGCAGGAGTTCATGGTGAAGTTCGCGGCCCGCGACTTCACGCCGACAGGCCGCCTCGACAACATGCTGAAAGACCTCGACTCGGTGCAGGCCTTCGCGCTTGGAACCAAGACACCGCTGCCGCTGACCAGCGCCGTTACCGAAATCCACCGCCTGCTGATCGCCATGGGGCTGGGTGCTGCTGACAGCGCGGAAGTCATGCGGCTGCTGGACGGGAAGTAGGGGTCGCAACAACGGTGTCGAGAACAAATAGAAATGTC
>JANPCA010000227.1:0-2968 GCA_031430715.1 Hyphomicrobiales bacterium
GTGGCGGGCAACGCGCGCGATGCCAAACACGAACTGCACCGCGACATGTTCCAGACCAAGAACCACGGCTCGCTTTGTGCTATGGGTGGATTGACGCCCATGCCGGTGATGAGCGCGGTGAAGCACTTCCCGGAAGATTTCGATAAGCCCGTAGCAGCGGCGGCCGAATAGGAGCGACGGAACATGACCATCATCAAGGAAATCGACTTCGGTACGCCGAAGGTCACCTCCGAAAAAATGGTGACGCTGGAGATCGACGGCGTCGCGGTCTCGGTCCCGGTAGGCACCTCGATCATGCGCGCTGCGATGCAACTCGGAACTCAAATCCCCAAGCTTTGCGCAACCGACTCGCTCGCCTCCTTCGGCTCCTGCCGGTTGTGCCTCGTCGAGATCGACGGGCGCAAGGGAACGCCCGCCTCGTGCACCACGCCGGTTTCCCCTGGCATTAAAGTCCGTACACAGACGGATCGCCTCGCCTCGCTGCGCAAGGGCGTGATGGAGCTCTATATCTCGGACCATCCGCTCGACTGCCTGACCTGTGCCGCCAACGGCGATTGCGAATTGCAGGACATGGCGGGTGCGGTGGGCCTGCGAGATGTGCGCTATGGTTATGACGGCGACAACCACGTCTTCAAGCGCCAAGCCGATGGCACGGAGAATTTCCGCTTCAAAGCGAAGGACGAGTCGAACCCCTACTTCACCTTCGATCCGGCCAAGTGCATCGTCTGCTCGCGTTGCGTGCGGGCCTGCGAGGAGGTGCAGGGCACCTTCGCGTTGACCATCGATGGGCGCGGTTTTGACAGCCACGTCTCGGCCGGCATGGACGAGGATTTCCTCAACTCCGAGTGCGTTTCCTGCGGCGCCTGCGTGCAGGCCTGCCCGACCGCGACCTTGACCGAGAAATCGGTCATCGCCATGGGCCAGCCCGAACATTCCGTCGTCACCACCTGCGCCTATTGCGGGGTGGGCTGTTCCTTCAAGGCGGAAATGCAGGGCGACCAGGTGGTGCGCATGGTACCTTACAAGGACGGCGGGGCGAATGAAGGCCATTCCTGCGTCAAGGGCCGCTTCGCCTGGGGCTATGCCACGCACAAGGACCGCGTGACTTCGCCGATGATCCGTGAACGGATCACCGATCCGTGGAAGGAAGTGAGCTGGGACGAGGCCATTGCCTATGCGGCATCGCGCTTCACGGCTATTCAGGCGAAACATGGCCGCTCCTCGATCGGCGGCATCACCTCGTCGCGCTGCACCAACGAGGAAGTCTACGTGGTTCAGAAGATGATCCGCGCCGCCTTCCACAACAACAATGTCGACACCTGCGCGCGCGTCTGCCATTCGCCGACCGGCTATGGCTTGTCGCGCACCTTCGGCACCTCGGCCGGCACCCAGGATTTCAAGTCGGCGGACGAGTCCGACGTCATGGTGGTCATCGGCGCCAATCCGACCGACGGCCATCCGGTCTTCGCCACGCGCATGAAGCGGCGCATGCGTGAAGGCGCCAAGCTCATCGTCATCGATCCGCGGCGCATCGACATGGTGGAATCGCCGCACGTCAGGGCATCGCATCACCTGCAATTGAAGCCCGGCACCAATGTCGCCGTGGTGAATGCCATCACGCATGTGATTCTGAGCGAGGGTCTGGAGAACCGCAGGTATATCGAAGAGCGCTGCGATCCGATTGAGTTCGCGCGCTGGGAAACCTTCATCAGGGAACAGCGTAATTCTCCGGAAGCCCTCGAAAGCATCACCGGCGTTCCGGCCTCTGAAGTCCGCGCAGCGGCCAGGCTCTATGCGACGGGCGGCAATGGCGCTATTTACTATGGGCTTGGCGTCACCGAGCACAGCCAGGGTTCAACCATGGTCATCGCCATGGCCAATCTCGCCATGGCCACCGGCAATGTCGGGCGCAACGGGGTGGGCGTCAATCCGCTCCGTGGGCAGAACAATGTGCAAGGCTCCTGCGACATGGGCTCGTTCCCGCACGAATATCCCGGCTACCGCCATGTCGGCGACGACACGGTGCGCCAGATGTTCGAGACCGTGTGGCAGGCTTCGCTCGACTCCGAGCCGGGCCTGCGCATTCCCAACATGTTCGACGCGGCCATCGAGGGCACGTTCCGCGGTCTTTACGTGCAAGGCGAGGATATCGCCCAGTCGGATCCCAATACCAAGCATGTGAACCATGCGCTCGAATCGCTGGAATGCCTGGTTGTCCAGGATCTGTTCTTGAACGAGACCGCGGCCTTCGCCCATGTCTTCCTGCCCGGCACCTCTTTCCTCGAGAAGGACGGCACCTTCACCAATGCCGAGCGCCGCATCAACCGGGTGCGGCTGGTCAAGGCGCCGCTGCAGGGCAAGCATGAATGGCAGGCTGTCGCCGAACTGGCAACCGCCATGGGCTATCCCATGAGCTATGCTTCGTCGGCTGAGATCATGGACGAGATCGCCCGCGTCACGCCGACCTTCGCCGGGGTCTCCTTCGCCAAGCTCGACACGCTAGGGTCGATCCAGTGGCCGTGCAATGACAAGGCGCCGGAGGGAACACCACTGATGCATGTCGGCGGCTTCGTGCGCGGGCTTGGCCGTTTCGTCGTCACCGAATTCGTGGCGACGCCGGAGCGAACCAACCGCTCCTTCCCGCTCATCCTGACGTCGGGCCGCATCCTGTCGCAATATAATGTCGGCGCGCAGACGCGGCGCACCGACAATATAACTTGGCACAAGGAAGATGTGCTTGAAATCCATCCCCATGACGCGGAGTTGCGCGGCATCAGGGACGGCGCCATGGTGTCGATCTCGAGCCGCATCGGCGCCACGACGCTTAAAGCCACGATCGCCGAGCGCATGCCGCAGGGCGTCGTCTATACGACCTTCCATCATCCGGTGTCGGGCGCCAATGTCATCACCACGGAATATTCCGACTGGGCGACCAACTGCCCGGAATACAAGGTGACGGCGGTGCAGG
>JANPCA010000228.1:0-1816 GCA_031430715.1 Hyphomicrobiales bacterium
CCCCTATTTTCGTCATGCCAGCGAAAGCTGGCATCCCGCTTACTCCGGTCACAAGGAGTGCGGTCACCAATTTCCTAACAGGCTCCCTCGCCGGATTGACGGTTCTTATGGTGGCATGGGACTTGCTTTGGTGGTTCCCAACCGACGGCCTGTCTCGATGCGAAGGCCGGGCCATCCAACGGCAGGCAGCAGAGGACCATAGGCACGCGCTTCATTCCGTCTACCGCAAGTCCTTGACGCCAGGCGTGCTGATGCCGGCGTTTTTCCTCGCCTATGGGATGGCTTGTCTTGCCTTCCAGTACATCAGCAAGATTCCGCCGTGGGTCGACGGGTCGCCGGTCGATATCCTGACCGGGTCGATGATCTGGATGACCTGCCTCATCGCGTTGATGATGGCGAGCCTCACCTCCGGCCGCTTCTGGCAATCTCTCATGTGGCTGGCGGGTGCCGCGGCGCTTGGAGTGGTGGCCCTGGACGAGCTTTTTGGCTTGCACGAGCATGCCGCGAAAATCCGCGACGACGACGACCCCAAGATCGCCATGGCGCTTGGCGCCGGCGTGGCGCTGGCGGTGCTGGCGAAGGTGCAAAAGCTCCGTGGCGCGCCGCTCTACCTGCTCGCCGCCGGTTTCGCCCTGCACTGCGTGTACTTGATGTCCGATCTCGGCGACGGCGATTTCTTCGATATCAAGTTCGGCAATGGCGAGGCCTTGCGCATCGCCGAGGAATGCCTCGAGTTCAGCGCCATGGGTTGTTACCTGGCCGCCTTCGTGCTGATCCTGATGGGAGCGGTCGCGGAACGGACCATCGTGCGGGTGCTCCCGGCGCGGTGATCAGGCCGCCCTGGCCTTCGGTCTCACGGCGTTGCTGTACGCGTCCATCATGGTGCGGCTGATGTTGCCGGGCTTGAAATTGTAGGGGCCGATCTCGGCGACGGGGGTCACTTCGGCCGCCGAGCCGACGATGAAGCACTCGTTGAAGCTTGGGAGTTCGTCCGGCAGGATGCGGCGCTCGATGATGTCGAGGCCTTGCTCCTTGGCCAGCGCCATCACCGTCTGGCGGGTGAGGCCATTGAGGAAGCAGTCGGCGATGGGGGTGTGAATGGCGCCGTCTCTCGTAAAGAAGATGTTGGCGCCGGTGCATTCGGCGACACGGCCCTGCCAGTCGAGCATCATGGCGTCGGCGTAGCCCTTCTTCTCGGCCTTGTGCTTGGAGATGGTGCAGATCATGTAGAGGCCGGCCGCCTTGGCGTGGACGGGCGCGCACATCGGATCGGGCCTACGGTAATCGGCGATGTCGAGCTTGATGCCCTTCATCTTGGTCTCGGGATCGAACATCGAGGGCCAGGCCCAGGTGGCGATGGCGACATGGATCTTATTGTGCTGGGCGGAGACGGCCATCATCTCGGAACCGCGCCAAGCGACGGGGCGGACATATTGATCGCCGCCGCCATTCAGACCCACGACTTTGTCCTTGGCCGCGTTCAGTTCGTCCACCGAATAGGGGATTTCGAAATCCATGAGTTCGGCCGAGTTGCGCAGGCGGAGCGAGTGTTCCGTGGTCTTGAAGATCTGGCCCTCATAGGCGCGCTCGCCCTCGAAGACGCAGGAGCCGTAATGGAGGCCGTGAGTGAGCACATGAATTTTGGCGTCCTTCCAGGCCACGATGTCGCCGTTGAACCAGATCCAGCCGTCGCGTTGGTCGAAGGGAATGATGGTCATGGCTTGATGCTCCTGTCCGGCTTATATGATGCTGGGGAACGGACCGGAATGGTGGTTCGCGCAACAACATTTCGTTATGAGAGCCTCAAGCGTAACAA
>JANPCA010000229.1:0-5858 GCA_031430715.1 Hyphomicrobiales bacterium
CATCGGGACGGTAGGGGATGGTCAGCGAGGGCCCACGCTCCACCACATCCTCGCCATCGGTAACAATCAGCGCCACGTCGATGCCGTCGAGCGAAGTCCCCGACATGAGACCCAGAGCGGTGAGCGGTTTTGACACGTGTCGATCCCGTGGTAAGAGCCGCCACCCTTTTCACAGAGTTCGCCCCGATGAGCCAGTTCAAGTCCGATTTCCTTAACATCTTATCGACACGCGGCTTCATCCACCAGATCTCCGATCCCGATGGTCTCGATGCCGCCGTCATGGCCGGTCCCATCACCGCCTATATCGGCTTCGACGCCACCGCGCCCAGTCTCCATGCCGGTTCCCTCGTGCAGATCATGATGCTGCGCTGGCTGCAGAAGACCGGCAACAAGCCGATCGCACTCATGGGTGGCGGCACCACCAGGATCGGCGATCCGGCTGGCAAGGACGAATCGCGCCGGATGCTGACGGAGGCACAGATCGATGCCAATCTCGACGGCATCCGCGCGGTGTTCGGCAAGTTCCTGAGCTTCGGAACCGGCGCGCAGGACGCGGTCATGGTCAACAATGCCGACTGGCTGGACAAGCTCAACTACATCGAATTCCTGCGCGACTATGGCGTCCATTTCACCATCAACCGCATGCTGGCCTTCGATTCGGTGAAGCTGAGGCTGGAGCGCGAGCAGCCGCTGACTTTCCTCGAATTCAACTACATGATCCTGCAGGCCTATGACTTTCTTGAGTTGGCCCGGCGCCAGGGTTGCGTGCTGCAGATGGGCGGCTCCGACCAGTGGGGCAATATCATCAACGGCATGGAGCTTGGCCGCCGGGTGGATGGCCGCCAGCTTTTCGCGCTGACCACGCCGCTGCTCACCACATCTTCCGGCGCCAAGATGGGCAAGACGGCGGCGGGTGCCGTATGGCTCAACGCCGATCTGCTGAGCCCCTATGAGTATTGGCAGTTCTGGCGCAATTGCGAGGACGCCGACGCCGGCCGCTTCCTCAAGCTTTATACCGAATTGCCAATGGACGAGATCGCCCGGCTTGAGGCGCTCGGCGGCTCGGAAATCAACGATGCCAAGAAGCTCCTGGCGACGGAAGCGACCGCCATGCTGCATGGCCGCGAGATTGCCTTGCAAGCCGCCGAGACGGCCAGGCGGACCTTCGAGGAAGGGGCATCGGACGAGGGCCTGCCCACCATCAGCCTCGATCTCGATGGCGGCACCGGGCTGCTTGCAGCCTGCGTCGCGGCGGGCTTCGCGGGATCGAACGGCGAGGCACGGCGCTCGGTGCAGGGCGGCGCCATCCGCATCAATGACCAGGCCACCGCCGACGACAAGCTGAAGCTGACCCGCGCCTTGCTGAACGGCGATGGCGTCATCAAGCTGTCGATGGGCAGGAAGAAACACGTGCTGATCCGAGCGGCGTGAGACATGCTTCCTTTTCCCTCCTCATTTCGGGGAGGGTGGGGAGCGGAGCGAACCGGGCAGGGACTGGCCCCGGGCGCCGCACTTCCCCCTCCGGCGCTTTGCGCCACCTCCCCCGAAATGGGGGAGGAAAAAATGGAAACTTTCAGTTCGAGGCCTTGTCGCTGTTGCGGTTCTTGGCCTGGCTCGGGGAACTGCTGTTGCCATATTCGAAGAACAGCTTGCGCAGGATGCCGGGCGCCAGGGCGGAGACCGGGTTCATCTGGAACACCGGCTTCTCGATGCTGCCGCCAAGCGCAAAGGTAACGCCGATGATGCCCTGCCCCTCGCCGCCGTTCAAAATGATGTTGAGCAGCGGGATGTTGCTGAAGAGCGAGTTGATCACATAGACGGGAATAATGGTCCCGGTAATGTCGACCGCGCCATCGGACTTGCGGATCAGGCCCTGGCCGCTGGCGCCCAGTTCGTCGCCGCGCACCAGACTGTCGCCGATCCGGATGAACTTGGAATCGGTGGTGAAGGGCAGCGTCAGCTTGGTGAAGCGCAGTGCATCCGAGCGGGGTCCGGATTTCTTAGGCTTGCCGCGGCGGTCCAACTCGGCCAGCGCCGCCTCGTTGCGGACTTCGAAATCGCGCAGCACAAGCTGGCCCTGGCGCACGTGCGAAGCCGCGTCATTCGACATCAGCGCGTAGAAATCGATCTGCCCGCCGGCGACCTTCGAATAGAGATTGGCGGCGCGCACCGCGGCACCGCCATCGCGGCCATTGATGCGGATTTCGCGGCCATTGGCACCCGGTGTCACACGCAGCGTCATGGGCTGGCCCGACAGGAAGGTGCCGCTCAGGTCGGCGGCCTCCATGCGGCCGTTCCGCGTCTGGATATCGCCGCTGACGCCGGTCAGCACTTCGCCGCGATAGGCATAGACGCGGTCGAGATTGACCGAGATGCTCATCGCGCCGGCACTCTTCCCGCCGCCGCCGCCATCCGCCTTCCGGGTACTGAACATCGACTTGATCAGCGGCCTGGCGTCGAAGCGGTCGCCTTTGAGGGTGATCGCCGTGCCGTCGCCGCCATTCTTGATGGTGAGCGCGAAGATGTTTTCGTCGGTCAGCCGCACCTCGGTCAGATTGGCCTGGCGCATGCCGCCCTTGGCGGCGAGGCTGATATCGCCCTTGATCAACAGGCCCGGCCCCTTGATGACCAGATCCTCGATGCGGCGGCCCTTCTCGCCCTTGCTGAAATAGTCCAGCGTGGCACGGGTCTTCTCCGTGGCGGGGCGGTCCCAGCTTATGGCGCCGATGCGCATCGTGGCGTCCGACAGGTCGGCTTCGATGCCGATGTGGCCCTGCGGGTCGGCCAGATCGGCGATCTCCGCCTTGACGGTCATCGCGCCATCCATGAAATTGCTAAGATCGATGCCCAGTTTCTTGCGCAGGGCGGCATCGAGCTTGGCTTCGATCACCGCCGACTGCCTGGCCTCGGCGCCCGCGGCGCGAGCCCACGTCAGCTTGGCGGGAACGCCGCCGATCCTGGCTGGCCCCTTGGCGATGAAGGCGCCCTTCTCCACCGACAGGTCGATTTCTCCGGACTCGATGTCGATGCCTGGCAGCGCCTCGCTCAAAGCCGCGTTCGAAAGATGCGCCTTGGCGGTGACGATGACGCGCTCCTTGGGTACGTCCTTGATCAACGGCAGCTCGAGGCCGACCGCCAGCCTGGCGTCGCCCGAGAGCTTGGACGTATCGAAGCCCGAATGACGGATCAGGTTGAGCGGCTGCAGGGACAGGTATTCGATGAGGGCGGGAGCTGAGGCGCGCACATCGAGATCGAATTTGGCGATGGTTTCGGGCGCCAGGATGTCGACGGCGATCATGGTGCTCTTGGCCAGCTTGCCGGTCTTGCCGGAATCCAATGTCACGCCCGCTTCATCGACCGACAGCGTGAAATCATTGTCGATGAGCTTGGCCTCGCCCGAGGCATGGGTGAGCGGCGGCAGGCCCTTGACGTAGCCGGTCGTGACATCCGACATGCGGAAGGCCAGGTTGATCGACTTGGGCGGCAGGCGGTGATCGCGCTGGGCCCTGGCCAGGGCATTGACCGGCAGGGTGACCTGGAATTCGCCGTCGCTGATGCGGCCGTCACTGATGTTGCTGTTGACCCATGCCCTGGTCTTGGGCGCCATGATGGGCGGCCACAGGCGCTTCAGCAGCGTGGCGGAAAGATCGCGGATGCGGCCCGAGAGCAGGATGCCCGGCGACTCCTCGCCCCCCGTGATGGCGCCGCGCAGGCGCACGCCGGTGTCGCCGGACATGACGACGAGGTCCTCGATGTCGAGCCTGGCGTCGTCGATCGAGGCATGGCCGATGAAATCGATGCGGTCGACCGCCACGGGCGATTGGTTGGAGCCTTGCGCGTCGATCGCCACGTTGCGGGCCTGCAGCGAAATCTTGAGTGCCGAGAGACGGCCTTCGGCGTCGCGCAGCGGCTGCACATTGCCTTTGACCTGGGCTCTGGAACTGCCGACCAGCATGGTCGAATCGGTGATGATGAGGCTTCCCGTCACCGGGTCGTAATCGGCGCGCAGCGATCCCTCGTCGATGATGATCGGTTCGGCCAGATAGTCCGGAAGACCCACCTCGCCCGCCGAGGCCTGGAATTCGGCAGAAGCCTTGGTGATCAGGCCCGACTCGGTGATTTCCATCTCGACATGGCCCGCCAGCGGCACGCGCACCCGGGCCAATTGCGTGAGCGCGAAAATCTCCTCCGAGATGTTGGCCGGCACCAGATCGGCGATGCGCAGGCTGACCGAGAATGACTGGCTGTCGCGCCGGTAGCTGGCGGTGGAGTCGGCGTGCCAGGTGCCTTGCTGCGAGCCATTGGACACCTCGGCGTTGGCAGCAACCGCGAAGCCATAGGGCATGCGCTGAAACACCAGATCGGCCTTGGGCACGTCCCAGATCGAATCATTGGCCTCGTCATAGAACTTGATCTGGGCATCGGCGACACGGATCGTCTGGATGGTGCTGATGGTGCCGGAAGCATCGCCGTCACTGGCGCTCAGGATACGGATCAGCGAAGTGATGCCGCCCGCTGGCTGCAGCGCGGTGGCGGCTGTCTCCTGGTCGGATTTGCCGGAAGGCTCCGCGCCATTCTCCGGCTCGATGGTCACGGCTTCTGACTCGGGTGCGGCCTCGCCAAACCCAAGCTCCATGCCGCCCTCAAGATTGCGCATGACCCTGATGCGCGGCCCGATCAGTTCAAGCGACGTGGGCGACAGGTTTCCAGACAGCATGGCGCCCTCGTCGATGCCAATGGCGGCGCGCGGCGCCCGGGCGATCAGGTTGCCATCCGTATCCTTGAGTTCAATATTGCGCAGGCGGAAATGCGGTACGCCGTTGCCGGGGGCGCGCTCGACCACGGCACCGCCGATTGTCACCGACATGCCGGTCAAATTGTTGTTGATCTGCTCCTGGATGGTCCCGGTCATGAAATTGAGCGACACTGGGCCATAGGACAGGCGCAAATAGAGTGCGACGGCCGCGGCCAACAGCAGCCCCAAGACCGACATCAAGCTGAGGGCCGTCACTTTTATCAGCTGCCGCCGCACCTTGATCCCATCTGAATTGCCTTGGCGTTTGTCTTGTCCTGGACCAATGGTCCGCTCTTTTCCCCATTGGCCATCAAAGATGGGCCAAAGCGTGACCAAACCCCGGTGGCGCCACCCCGGCATCCTCCGGCCGAACCGTTAACTGCCGCGACCAATCGTAAACGCGCCACGGCGGCTTGCAAGCCCCGCTGCAAACTCAAGTTCCGCAAATCGTCATGACATCCCCCCGGCTAACCGCTATCTTCAAGTGAGTCTGCGCCGCCAAGCGCACGAAAGGATCGGATGGGGATGTTCTTCCGCAAGCAGAAGCCGGCCGTCAATGACAACCAGCGGCACGCGCCCCAGCCGACCCTCATCGGGGAAGACACGGCGGTCGAGGGGACGCTCGACACCGAGGGCGAAGTGCACATCGAGGGCCGGGTGCGCGGCGTGGTCAAGGCCGAAATCTGCGTGATCGGCGCCAGCGGCGTGGTCGAGGGAGAAGTGCTGGCCGGTGAAATCATCGTGCGTGGACGGGTGACGGGGCCGATGCGGGCCCGCCATGTTCACCTCGAACCCGAGGCAACCGTCGAGGGCGACATCACCTGCGAAACCATCGCCATCGACAATGGCGCGAGGCTGAGCGGCGCCGTGTGGCAGCAGGAAGCCGGAGTTGCGAACAAGCCCGCCGCCTTGCCCTATGCGCCGGCGGCAAAGCTGTTTTCCGAACCCCTGTGGGGCGTTCAGAACGACGACGACCCGCGGCCGCTGCGCGCCGTCCGTCCGCGCCATTGATTGAAACGCCAAGGAGCCGCCGATGCCCAAGGGTTACTGGATCGCCCATGTC
>JANPCA010000230.1:0-1818 GCA_031430715.1 Hyphomicrobiales bacterium
ATTCAAAGAGGGCGGGACCTGCCCTAGTCAGCGCCGGACGATGCGCGGCGCCTTGAATGCTACGGTGGTTTTGTTGCGCAGAGTGAGGGTCCGGATCTTGGCGCGCTGGATAGCATCCGAGCTGGCCGTGATGGCTTCGACGACGGCCTGATCGGGGCGCGGAAACTTGACCCCGGTCCCGGCAAAGGCCGTGGCCGCGGTGGCCGCGGTCGCCGCCGCGAGCATCAGTGCCATCAGGAAAAGGGCCGTTCGGGACATGGACATCATTGCAAACCTTGAACGGGCATTACCCGTGAATCATGTGAACTTGAGGGCAATCTACAGTCAAGAACGTGACAGCACGCTGAGAGTTCCGTTCATCCCGGGTTCATCGCCGGTTTTCCGGGCGGGTTGAGGGGACAAGGGATTGCGGCATCCGCCTCCTCAATCCCCGTCGATCGAGATCACCCTGGTGATTTCATCGCTCTTGAAGCCCAGTGCCGCGGGGTTGCGGATGCCGGGCAGCACCGCCACGTCGTAGAGTTCGCGGACCACGCCTTCGATCCGCACCCAGGCCACGGTGTCGCCGGTATTCGTGTCGATCACCAGCAGGCCGCAGCGGGCTTCGGTGTCGTTGGCCTTGAGTGCCGCATCGAGCGGCAGGCCCTGGAAGGTGCGGGTCTCGCGGGCCAGCGACAGGCCGATGACCGCATAGGGCCCGGCGAAGGCGAGGCCCCTGGCATAGCCGGGACAGAAGGCCAGCGCCGTGAACTTGCCGGTCAGCGGATCGGCCCAGCCGAATTCGCCCCGCCCCGAATTGAGCAACCAGAGCCTGCCCTGGTGCAGGCGCGGCGAATGGGGCATCGACAGTCCCTCGCAGACGATGGCACCGGTTGTGACATCGATGACGACGCCGCCATCGCCGCGCCGGTCGCGCCAACCGTCAGCCACATTGGAGCGCGACACGGCGGTGGCATAGCGCGGCGTTGCGCCCGCCATCGCCATGCCGTTGAGATGGCAGCGGTCCTCGGGCGCCAGCTTGCTGAGGAAAGGCGGCCGCCACAGGGGCTTGAAACTATAGCCGTCGCTCGCCTCGGCGATGCAGCCGAAGGCGGTGTTGACGAACACCGGCCGGCCTTCCGCGTTGAAGCCCACGTCATGGATGTCGAGATCGCCGGTGATCCAGGCGACGCGCGGCACAAAGAGCGCGTCCCGGCCATCCTGCACCGTACCCTTAGGTAACACATTGTCGAAACGGTAGAGCTGATAGTGGGTGGCGAGCAGCAATTGCCGCGCATCGGGGCTGACCGCCAGCCCCATGCAGCGCGCGAAGCTGCGCTCGAACACCGCCAGCTTGCCATCGCCCTTGAGCCCAAGGAAAAACAGCTTGCCCGCCTGATAGGTGGTGAACGCGAGCGACCCACCCGACCGCGCCAGCCAGGATTCGAAGCCGCGTGAGGTGGAGAGGGCAAAGGCTTCCGGTGTTTCGGTATTGCTCATGGTCGCCAGCCTGCCCGATCGGCGCGGGCCCCGCAAGTTATGTGCAGAACGGAATTTGCGCCTTGCCGTGCCCTTCAATCCCCCCTACACACCCGGCTTTAATGAACATCACCGCCAGACCTCCGCTCCTGAAGCGCCAGCACCTGCTGGCCATCGATGACATTTCCTCACATGAAGCGGTGGCTCTCATCGATCTCGCCGAGCAATATGTCGAGGTCAGCCGCCAGATCGACAAGCGCCATGCGGTGCTGCAGGGGCGCACCCAGGTCAACCTGTTCTTCGAGGCCTCGACCCGCACCCAGAGCTCGTTCGAGATTGCCGGAAAGCGGTTAGGCGCCG
>JANPCA010000231.1:0-1623 GCA_031430715.1 Hyphomicrobiales bacterium
GTTTGGAGCGGGCAGTGCCGTGGCCGCAGACGAGATTGTTTTGCCGGTGCGCGAGGCGTGGCTGCCCATGGAACGGCTGGCCCAGGAATTTGAGGCGGTGGGCTTCTATCTGTCAGGGCATCCGCTCGACGATTACATGAAGCCCTTGCAGAAACTCGGTGTCGATACATGGGCGTCCTTCCACGACAAGGCGCTGACCAAGGGGGCGACCGCCGCGAAGCTCGCCGGCACCGTCACCCACCGCCAGGAGCGGCGCTCCAAGTCCGGCAACAAGTTTGCTTTCATCGGCTTCTCCGATCCGAGTGGCCAGTTCGAGGCGATCTGCTTTTCCGACACGCTGGCCACCTGCCGCGAGCTGCTCGAACCCGGCACGGCGGTGATCGCCCGCGTCGAGGCCGATGTCGAGGGCGAGGAGGTGAAGCTCCGGCTGCAAGGTGTGGAACCGCTCGACAAGGCGGCGGCGACGATGATCACAGGGTTGGAAATCTTCGTCCGCGACGCCAAGCCGCTGGAGTCGATCGCGGCGCGCCTGAGCAACGGCGGACGGGCACCGGTGCGCCTCATCATGCTGATGGATCAGGGCCGCGAGGTGGTGCTGTCGCTCGGGAATAAATTCACCGTGACGCCGCAGATCAAGGGGGCGATCAAGGCGATTGCGGGCGTGGTGGACGTGCAGGATTTCTAGACTCTCCTCTCCCTCGGGAGAGGGCGAGCCCTTGCGAGCGCCGCGAAGCGGCTGGGACGGGGCCCATGCGGGACGCATGGGACGGTGAGGGGATTGGGCGTCTATTGTTGGCAGCCAGTCCCCTCAACCTCCCACGCCTGCGGCGCGGGTCACTCCTTCTCCCGATGGGAGAAGGGTTAGGAGGACGTCATCCTCGACAAGTACGTCGCAAAATCATAGTTTGGCCGCTCCAGATGCGACAGGTGCCCCGGCACTGCCAATTCGGAACAAAGCCCCCGGTAAACCCGCTCTGTGCAGCCCTTGTCTTCGACATTTACTTTGTCGAGCAGCGCCTTCAACTGTTCGAAATGCCGAGGTGCATCGGCGTCGTTCACGAAATCCCTGGACATGCCGCCGCCGAAGGTGACGTGGACGTGGCCGGTGCCCCTGGGGTGGAGTGACAGGTACCAGAAATAGCCGGGAGTCAATGTAATCAGCAGGCTCGGATAGAGCGCCAATAGGAAGGTGGTGCGGCGGAGGTCGCCCTGCAATTTGGTGTTAGTTGGATGCGCCAGGGCGATCTTGAGCGTCTCGTCCTTGAGGATGGTGTGATAGTTGAAATGCGGCGGGCTCGGCGGGCAGACCATGTCGTCAAGCTTCGACAGGCCGCCGATGGTGCCGGCGTGGCAGACGGGGAGGTGGTAACTCTCCATGAAATTCTCGGCCAGCACCTTCCAGTTGGTGGCCCACACGAAGCTTTCGTTGAACCACTCGGTGTAGTTTTCCATGTCATAGGGGCCGATCAAGTCCTCGACAGCGGCGAAATGTTCGGCCACCGGTTTGGCTTGCGCGTTCAGCGACACCAGCACCCAACCGAGCCAGACCTCGCATTTGACCTGCGGCAGGCGGTAGTTTTCCTTGTGGAAACTTTCATTGGCCTGCATCGCCGGGGCGCCACG
>JANPCA010000232.1:0-5480 GCA_031430715.1 Hyphomicrobiales bacterium
AAGAGTTTGACAGGTCTACACAATTGGTGAAAAAGCTAGGCCCCGGCCTTCGCCGGGGTGACGGAACGAGGGGAGCGCGGTGGTCAAAATGTCAGGAAAGCGGCGCGACAACGTGATGGTTGGGGAGTTCTCGCACAGCCTGTTTCGCTGGAGTGACGGAAAGAGGTAACAGGAACAGTTGGCCGCAATCTCCGATACCATGATCCACGATGGCGTGATGCGGGCGGCCGATGGCACGCCCCTCAAGATCGCCCTGGCGCGCGCCCAGCGGCGGGAAAAAATCAAGGCGATTGGCCTCGTAGCCCCGCTCTTTGGGTTCATCCTGCTGTCCTTCGTGTTTCCCATCCTGGTGATGCTCTACAACGCGATCCATGATCCCGACGTCGCCGAGAATCTGCCCACAACGGTCGTGGCGTTGCAGCCGTGGGACGGCAAGGACCTGCCCGCCGAAGAGGTTTTCGCCGCCTTCGTCACCGACATGAAGGAAGCCCAGAAAAACAAGCAGGTGGCCCTCGTCGGCAAGCGCCTCAACTACGAACTCTCCGGCATACGCTCCAAGGTCATTGCCACCGGCCGCAAGGTGGCCGCGCTCGAAACCGCACCCTACAAGGACGCGGTGATCGCCATCGACAAGGTGTGGGGCGAGCCGGACACCTGGGCAACCATCAAGCGCTCGTCATCGGTCTATACGCCCTTCTATCTTCTCGCCATGCTCGACATGCGCCAGAGCGTCGATGGCGGCATCGAAAGGGTCGCCGCCGACCGCGCCGTCTATGTCGACATCCTGAAGCGCACGCTGGGCATCTCGCTGCTGGTGACCCTGATGACCTTGGTCCTCGGCTATCCGGTGGCCTATCTGCTGGCGACGACGCCGCAGAAGACGGCGTCGATCTTGATGATCTTCGTGCTGCTGCCGTTCTGGACCTCGCTCCTGGTGCGCACCACCGCCTGGATGATCCTGATGCAGGACGGCGGCGTCTTCGCGCAACTGCTCAACGTCACCGGCATCACCTGGATTCTCAACACGGTTGGTTTGGTGGAGGGTGCGCCACAATTGTTCAAGACACGGTTTGCGACGATCCTGGCGATGACCCATATCCAGCTGCCCTTCACGCTGCTACCGATCTATTCGGTGATGAAGACCATTTCGCCCAACTACATGCGCGCCGCCAAATCGCTGGGCGGCAAACCGTTCTATTGCTTCGTGCGGATCTACATGCCGCAAACCATGCCTGGCGTTGCCGCAGGCTGCCTGCTCACCTTCATCCTCAGCCTCGGCTATTTCATCACGCCGGCGCTGGTGGGCGGACCGACCGACCAGATGATCTCCGGCTTCATCGCCAGTGCCATCAACAACGAGAACAACTGGGGCAAGGCCTCGGCCCTTGGCGTCATCCTGCTGACCGCCACGCTGATCCTCTACTACGTCTACAACAAGCTGATCGGCATCGACCGCATGAAGCTGGGGTAAGCACCATGGCCGTACCCTCATATTTCACCCCGGGCGAGAAAGTCGCGCATTACGCGCTGCGCGTCTTCGTCGGCCTGGTGCTGCTGTTCCTGATCGCGCCGATCATCGCGGTGATGCCGCTGTCGTTCAATTCCGAAACCTTTTTCAGCTATCCGATGCCCGGTTATTCGCTGAAATGGTATGAGGACTTTTTCTTCAATCCGCGCTGGTCGGACGCCCTGAAGATGAGCTTCATCATCGCCATCGCCACCACCCTATTGTCGACATTCCTCGGAACACTCGCCGCACTCGGCCTGTCGCGCGGCAATTTTCCGGCCAAGGCAACGGTCATGGCGGTGCTGATCTCGCCGATGATCGTGCCGGTGATCATCTCGGCCGTCGGCATGTTCAAGTTCTATGCGTCGATGGGCGTGGCGGGAACGCTGCTCGGCGTCGTCCTGGCGCATACGGCGCTGGCCACGCCCTTCGTGGTCATCACGGTGACGGCGACGCTGACCAGTTTCGACCGCTCGCTGACGCGGGCCGGCGCTTCGTGCGGCGCTCCGGCCCACACCGTGTTCTTCAAGGTGGTGATGCCGCTGATCCTGCCCGGCATGATCTCGGGCGCCCTGTTCGCCTTCGTCATCTCGTTCGACGAGGTGGTGGTGGTGCTGTTCCTGGCCAGCCCCGAGCAGCGCACCCTGCCGCTGCAGATGTTTTCAGGCATCCGCGAAATGATCTCGCCCACCATCACGGCGGCGGCGACCGTGCTGGTGCTGATCTCCACCGCACTGCTGGTGACCGTGGAACTGCTGCGCCGCAGATCGGAGCGGCTGCGCGGGATCATAAGTTAGGATTGCTTGCGCAAATAGGCCGGCTGTTCTTCCGGGGCGCCTGCCGCAACCGCCGCCAAGTCGTCCATATGGGTCAGGGCGCGGGCCAGTTTGACTGTGGCCAAATGATCATTGCCCGCCAGCATGGCGCCGTGGCCCTGTTCGAGGGCGCAGGTGGCCTTTTGGGACATTTCGGTCAAGGTGGCGATGGCACCGAACAGGCGGCCAGCCGGGGCGTGATCCATGAGGCTCGACAGGCGCCGCAGCGAGGACGCCGCTGCCGTTCCCGCCATGCCCTCGGCTGCGAAACAAAGTTCAGTTACCACCCCACGCCGTGCCGTCATCACGCCAACTCCAAAGCCACTCAATTGCCCCCAAGCTTGGCGCCACCGCACTTAATGCCCGGTTAAGCGGCTTGTTTCGGCGGGCCACCCCTGTCAATAAGGCGGCGAGTTCATCCCCGCACCCGAGGTTGCCATGGCCGGCCATTCACAATTCAAGAACATCATGCACCGCAAGGGCAAGCAGGATAAAATCCGCGCCAAGAACTTTTCCAAGCTGTCGCGCGAAATCACCGTCGCGGCCAGGACAGGGCTTCCCGACCCAGCGGCCAATTCCAGGCTCCGGCTCGCCATCCAGAATGCCCGTGCCGAGAACCTGCCCAAGGACAATATCGACCGGGCCATCAAGAAAGCCATCGGCGGTGACGCCGAGACCTATGACGCGGTGCGCTACGAGGGCTATGGACCAGGCGGTGTCGCCGTCATCGTCGAGGCGCTGACCGACAACCGCAACCGCACCGCGTCGAACGTTCGCGCCCAGTTCGCCAAGTTCGGCGGCAACCTTGGGGAGACGGGTTCGGTCGCCTTCATGTTCGCCCGGGCGGGCGAGATCGTCTATCCGGCGGTGAAGGCCACGGCCGATGCCATGCTGGAGGCGGCGATCGAAAGCGGTGCCGACGACGTGACTTCAGACGCGGAAGGCCACACCGTCACTTGCGCCTTCGAAAGCATCGGCGAGGTGTCCTCGGCCCTGGCCGCCAAGTTCGGCGATGCCCAATCGGTCAAGGTGGTGTGGAAGCCGCAGACCTTGACACCGGTCGACCGGGAGAAAGCCGAAAGCCTGATGAAGCTGGTCGACGCGCTCGACGATGACGACGATGTGCAGGCGGTGTTTTCGAACGCCGACATCCCAGAGGATGTGATGGCGGCGCTCAACGCCGAGTGATCTGCGAGAACGGGGCAATGATTCGTATCATCGGCATCGACCCGGGCCTGCGCAACACCGGCTGGGGCGTGATCGGGCAGGAGGGCTCGAGGCTCACCTATGTGGCGGACGGCTCCGTCCATTCCGAGGCGGATGCGCCGCTGGCCGAACGGCTGTTGCAGATTCACACACAGTTGATGGAGGTGCTGCGCGCGCACGCCCCCGGCGAGGCGGCGATCGAGGAGACCTTCGTCAACACCGATGCGCGGGCCACGCTGAAACTGGGGCAGGCGCGCGGCGTGATCATGCTGGTGCCCGCCATGCTGGGGATACCGGTTGCCGAATATGCGCCCAATGTCATCAAGAAGACGGTGGTGGGTGCGGGCCATGCCGAGAAGGACCAGGTGAAACACATGGTCCGCCTGCTGCTGCCCAAGGCCCAGATGAAGACGGCGGATTCGACCGACGCCCTGGCCATCGCCATCTGCCACGCGCATCACCGGGGCGGCCAGAACCTGGCGAAGATATTGGCGCGTTCTTGACTTGTTCGTGAGCCTAGGCTAGTAATACCTTGAGGTATTACCATGACACGCGTGACATCCAAGGGCCAGGTAACGATCCCCAAAGAGATTCGCGACAAGCTCGGCATCGAGCCAGGAACCCAAGTCGGCTTCCACGACGAGGATGGACAGGTGATTTTGCGGAATGAGGATACAACTGCAGCGGAAGCCGATATTCACGGCGAAACCCCGGGGCAGCGGCTGGTGAGACGGCTTTCCGAATTCGGCGCGAAGATGCGGCGCGAAGGCAAGCTCCTCGACGATGGGCTGTCTGTTGATGAATACATGGACTTGATCCGGGGCTATGGTGAAGATGCGGACGATCCCGGATTCCAACGTCGTCCTTGACCTGCTGTATGCGTCCGATTGGGCTGACTGGTCCTTCACATCACTCGAACGTTGCCGTGCCGATGGTGTCATGGTGATCAATGCAATCGTGTATTCCGAAATTTCGGCGCGATTTTCCGGGGTTTCGGCGCTCGATGCGCTGCTCGACGAATTGGCGATCGCCTATGAGGAGATACCGCGCACGGCGGCTTTTCGGGCCGGCAGGGCCCACTTTGCATATCGAAGAGCCGGCGGCTCGCGCCTACGGACGCTGCCGGACTTCCTCGTCGGCGCCCATGCTGCTGAAAATGGCTATCGCATCCTGACGCGCGATGCCGCGCGCTATCGCAGTTATTTTCCAGATATCAACATCATCGCGCCGGATAGCCATCCATGATCGCCAAGCTTAAAGGTAGGATCGATGCCATTGGCGCCGACTGGGTGATCGTCGATGTCAATGGCGTCGGCTATCATGTGGCGTGCTCGTCGAAGACGCTGTCGGCGCTGCCGGGGCAGGGCGATGCCGCCGAAATCCACACCGAGATGCTGGTTTCCCAGGACATGATCCGGCTGGTCGGCTTTGCCAGTGTCGCGGAACGCGACTGGTTCCGCCTGCTGCAGTCGGTACAGGGGGTGGGCACCAAGGTGGCGCTGGCCATTCTTTCGGTGTTGAGCGTCCATGAGATCGGCAACGCCATCGCGCTCCAGGACAAGGCGATGATCGGCCGGGCCAATGGCGTCGGCAAGAAACTGGCCGAGCGCATTGCGCTGGAACTGAAGGACAAGGTGCCGGCCTTCGCGGTGACCGATCCTTCGCTCTCCAAACTGCGGGCCGAATTCGAAGCGCCGAAGCCGACGGCAGCCACCGATGCTGTATCGGCGCTGGTCAATCTCGGCTATGGGCAATCCCAAGCCGGGATCGCGGTTGCCACCGCCATGCGGAAGGGCGGCGATGATCAGCCCACGGAGAAATTGATCCGCCTGGCGCTGCGGGAGCTGGCGGCGTGAGAAAACAAAATGTACTGGACTCGCGGCCCCCCACCCCAACCCCTCCCCACGAGGGGGAGGGGCAATGTAAGCGTTTCCCTCCCCCTCGTGGGGAGG
>JANPCA010000233.1:0-2357 GCA_031430715.1 Hyphomicrobiales bacterium
CGGGCAGCATTAACACATTGGGATTTGTGACAAAGGCTTTCATGCGCCGCGCCGTGAGCAGGCGCTGTGGCGTGTCGGCGAGGGCATGGCGGTGGCGCCCCACCGCTTCTGACGGATCGTAGCAATGTCTGATTTCGGGACAATGCGGTCATTTCTCGCAGCGTCGCGAAACGACGGCTTGTACCAAGAGCTGACATTTGCCCGGATGCTGGAGCAACGACGGCGAATTGCCTAGATGGGCCGGAAGCGGTCCGTCCGGGTTCGGTTGATCGCATAGGCATCGCTGCCATTAGCGCCCGCCAAGCCGGCCTGGCGGCCATTGACCCCATTGCGGTCAATAACGAGCCTATATTCGACACCCGAAACCGGCCGTTCGCGCTGCGACCGGCCCCGCTCGGCAATGGGCATGGGCGAATTTTTTACAATGCACCGAACACGAAAAGGGCAGCCGTTGTCGGCTGCCCCTCGCGTTCAAATGTTGGGGGTTAGGCGGTAGGCGCAACCGAACGGCGACGGCGAGCGGCAGCACCGACCATGCCGAAGCCGGCGATCAACAGCGACCAGCTCGCCGGTTCTGGAACTGCGCCCGACACAGAATAAACAGCGCTTGTGCCCAAATGGGCATAGGCATGACTAGTGAACCCGGCGGCATAGTCTTGGATGTACCACCCCACAAAGCCAGCGCCACCCGATGCAGCGACCGGTCCAAAATTCTGGTCGAGCGACGCCGGCGCGCCGGCGGCATAGTTATAGTTGTAGATGAGGGTGTCGACGATGGTACTTATGCCATCATCGGAATAGTCTTGGGAAGAGTGCGACACGTAGGAGCTGGTACTCGTATAGACAGCCCCCGCCCTTGCACCTGCGGATGACTTGGTCACGCCATTGATCGTGATCGTGCTCGACAGCATCGGCGACCCGACATTCAAGAAGCCGGGACCGCCATAGCTGTGGTCATAGCTGACGCCGTCGGTTCCTTGAAAGCCACCCAGCGTCTTGTCATAGGTGTAGGTCGCAACCCAACTATAGCCGGTGAGGTCGGTGTTCGGTGCCGCGAAAACACCCGTCCGGTCGAAGCCCAAGACAACGGTGCCGGTATATTTGGCGGTCTTGACGGCCGCGGCGGTGGGCATCGCGGCGAGCAATCCGGCAGCGGCAGCGGCGGCGGCTGCCGCAAACAAACGAAATTGATTCATGGAACTCTATCTCCGGTCTTGAGCAGCCCCTACCGGCAACCCCATTGAACAACAAACCACAAGCAATTCAAATTTTATACAAAAATGTAAACGATTGTTTCATGAAACTTAAATACCGATGTGGAACGCATGACACGCCGCTGCCGTATTTTTCGACAGTCCGCGCGCCGATTCTTCATTGTGCAGCGCGCGTAGCACAGCGCGAAAAGATATCCCGCGCGCCACTGGTGTGACGCACGGCATCTTTCCGACGTTGTGCGAAGGATCAGGCGGTAACGCTGATCATGGCGCGGCCGCAGCGCAGCGCGCCACCAACGAGACCGAAGCCGCCGATCATCATCGCACAGCTTGCGGGTTCGGGCACTGCGCCGGCATAGGTCTGTACTTGCGCGATGATCTGGCCTTCGTTGGTTTGGCGCTCCAGTAATTCCGGGGACACTATGCTTATCCTCCCGTCTGCGCGACAGTTTTCGAGTAATTGCTTACCCCTCTTACAGGATTACCCAGCGGGCCTGACGGGACAAGCATAGCTTGAGGCTCCATAGGTGTGCACCTTTTGCTTGTGCTTGGCCGGTTCCGTCAAAAGCGGCCGTTTATGCTGCAAGCCGTGAGCGGCGAGAGTTGGGTCGGAAGCTGCCGTTCAATCGGGGGTCTGGGGCCTCAGGCCCCAGCTGCCGGAGGCTCTGTGGCGGCGTGTTTTCCCAGGGCCGAGAGGAAGGCGTAGAGGTCGTCCACTTCCTGCGGGGTCCAGTGGGCGAAGCGGTTGCGGGCGGTGCGGGTCATGAGGCCGAGGTCGCGGTTGCCGGGGGGGTTGCCGGTGCGCATCAGGTGGGTGAAGGCGGTTTTGTCATAGGCGGCGACGATGGCGAGGTCGGGGGGGCCGCCGCTGGGTTCATCGAAGGGGTTGTCGCCGCGCAGGCCGAAGCCATGGCATTCGTTGCAGCTGGTCATGGCGAGATATTCGCCGCGGCGGACGGCGGGGTTGGGGTCGGCCTGGTGGGTGAGGGGCGGGACCTTGGCGAGGAAGGCGGGGATGGCGGCGTCGTTGCCGGTGGCGATGGCCCAGCGGATGGGCAGGCCGAGGCGGCCGGTGGCCAGACTTTGTCAAGGTTTGGCCGGCACTAGCAATCGTTTGGGGCGGGTTTTCCGGCGAAGCGGTCG
>JANPCA010000234.1:0-6192 GCA_031430715.1 Hyphomicrobiales bacterium
CAGGGTTCCGAACTCCGGTTAACGCGCTTTGCGGGTTGCGGTTGGTGTGATTCCGTGAGGGCTTCTGATTCGGAGCCCTGTCATGACCGAGATTGCCGTTGAGCCGCCGTCCAAGTCCCGCCTTGCCTGCCTTCTCGATCATTTCGGCGCGATCCCCGATCCGCGCGATCCCCGTTATGTCGCCCATCCCTTGCGCGAGATCATGTTCCTGGTGGTCTGCGGCTCGATCTGCGACTGCGGCGACTTCGACCTGATTGCCGATTGGGGCGAGGCGCATCTGGATTTCCTGCGCCGTTTCCTGCCCTATTACCACGGCGTTCCCTGCGGGCGCTGGCTCAACATCATGATCAACCGCACTGGACCTGCCTTGTTCCAAGCCGCCTTCACCGCCTGGGTCAAGGAGACCTGGCCGAAGCGGCCCGATCTCATCGCCATTGACGGCAAGACCTCGAGGCGCAGCCACGATCATGCCGAGGGCAGCAAAGCCTTGCACCTGGTCTCGGCCTTCGCCACCACCTCAAGGCTGGTGCTCGGCCAGGAAGCAACCCCGGAGAAGAGCGGCGAAACCACGGCCATCCCGGTGCTGCTCAAGCGGCTGGCCGCCGATGACGGCCTTAAAGGTGCCCTCGTCTCCATCGACGCCATCGCCACCAACCCCGCCATCGCCCAGGCCATCCGCGATACCGGTGCTGACTATCTCCTCGCCGTCAAGGCCAACCAGCCCACCATAAGGCGCGAGATCGAAGGCTATTTCGCCGATGCACCGCGTGACCGGCTGGCCAGCCATTACGAGGCAGACAAGGGTCACGGCCGCATCGAGGAGCGCACCGTCACCGTCTCGGCCGAGACCGATTGGCTCAATGGCGCACGCCATTTTCCCGGCGAATTCCGCCTGCCGGACGCCAAGTGCATTCTCCGCGTCACGGACCGCACCCATCTCAAGGACCACTGCCGCCGCGATACCCGCTACTACATCTCCTCGCGCCGCCTCAGTCCCCAAGACGCGGCCCATGCCGTGCGCGGCCACTGGGCCATCGAGAACAGCCTGCACTGGACCCTCGACACCGTCTTCCATGACGGCCTGCGCCGCAACCGTAAGGGCCACGGCGCCATCAACATGGCCATCATCCGCCACTTCGCCTTCAATCTCGTCAGGGCCCTCGACGACAAACGATCCCTCAAAAACCGCCGAAAACGCGCCGGATGGGATACCAAGCACCTGTCAGCTATCCTCGGAACCCTGCCGTGTTAACCGGGATTCGGAGCCCTGGGCGGAGCGCAAGTCCGGCAAGGCTGGCAACGGTGCGGGCGGGGTGGCATAGTGGCCCCCATGGCAAATTCCCAAGACTTGAAACCCGGCGACCATCTCTACCTGATCGACGGTTCCGGCTATATTTTCCGCGCCTATCACGCGCTGCCGCCGCTGACGCGCAAGTCCGACGGGCTGCCGGTGGGCGCCGTCCAGGGCTTCTGCAACATGCTCTGGAAGCTGTTGAAGGAAACCAATGCCGGCCACAAGCCGACCCACCTGGCGGTGATCTTCGACAAGTCGTCGAAGACATTCCGCAATGACATTTATCCGCAATACAAGGCGCAGCGGCCGCAACCGCCCGCCGATCTTAGGCCGCAGTTCAGCCTGATCAAGCAGGCCACAAGGGCCTTCAATGTGGCGGCCATCGAGCAGGACAATTTCGAGGCCGACGATCTGATCGCCACCTATGCGAGGCAGGCGGTCGAAGCCGGCGCCACTTGCCGCATCGTGTCGTCCGACAAGGATCTGATGCAACTCATCCGTCCCGGCGTCAGGCTCTACGACACCATGAAGGACCGCGAGGTGGCGGAGCCGGAAGTTCTGGAGAAGTTCGGCGTCGCCCCCAACAAGGTGATCGACATCCAGGCGCTGGCCGGCGATTCAGTCGACAATGTGCCGGGCGTTCCCGGCATCGGCGTCAAGACGGCGGCCCAGCTGATCGGCGAATACGGCGATCTCGAGACGCTTCTGGCGCGCGCCACCGAAATTAAGCAGCAGAAACGCCGCGAGAATCTGATCGCCTTTGCCGATCAGGCCCGCCTCTCGAAGCGGTTGGTGACGCTCGACCAGCATGTGCCGGTCGAGCACGATGTTGGCTCCTTCGCGGTCGATACACCGAAGGCTTCGCAGCTCATCGGTTTCTTGAAGGCGCTGGAGTTCACCAGCTTCACCAAGAAGGTGGCGGGCGAGCTCCATGCCGACATGGCGGCATTCGATCCGCTGCCGGTGGAAGTGCATCATTGGCCGCCCGAGGGTGGCGAGGTGAAGGCCCCCGATCCGTCATCCCGGCGAATGCCGGGACCCATCAAGGAGCCATATCAAGACGACGCGGCGCCCGCTACCGGCGCTGAAATGGGTCCCGGCTTGCGCCGGGATGACGAAACTTTATTGGCGGTCCCGATCCGCCATGCCGACTATGAAACCGTAACAACCCTCGAAGCTCTCGACCGCTGGATCGCCGCTGCTTATGCGCAAGGTTACATCGCCGCCGATACCGAGACCGATGCGCTCGATTCCATGCAGGCCAATCTGGTGGGCGTGTCGCTCGGCACGGCGCCCGGCAAGGCCTGTTACATTCCGCTGGCCCACAAGGCCGAGGGCGGCGGGCTGTTCGGCGGCGAGGTGCGCGGCGGCCAGATCAAGATCGAGGACGCCATGGCACGGCTGAAGCCGATGCTGGAAGATCCTTCGATCCTCAAGATCGGCCAGAACCTCAAATATGACATCGAGGTGCTGGCCCGTTACGGCATTGATGTCATGCCCATCGACGACACCATGCTCATCTCCTACGTGCTCGAATCGGGCGATGTCGGCCACGGCATGGACGAACTCTCGGAGCGCCATCTGAAGCACAAGCCGATTTCCTTCAAGGAGGTGGCGGGCTCGGGCAAGTCCTCGATCACATTCGACCGGGTGCCCATCGCGCGCGCCACGCATTATGCGGCGGAAGATGCGGATGTGACCCTGAGGCTGTGGCTGCTGCTGAAGCCCCGCCTGGCGCGGATGGCCAAAAGGAGCGTCTACGAGACGCTGGAGCGGCCGCTGGTCAAGGTGCTGGCGGAGATGGAGATGGCGGGCATCCTCATCGATCCCGATCTCCTGAAGAAGCTCTCCAACGAATTCGCGGCGGCGGGGGCGGTGATCGAAAAGCATGTCCATGAGCTGGCGGGCGAACGCTTCAACATCGGTTCGCCGAAGCAGCTCGGCGATATCCTCTTTGGACGGATGAATTTGGCGGGCGGGCGCAAGACGGCGACCGGTGCCTGGTCGACCGATTCCGGCATGCTGGAAGACTTGGCAGGGCAGGGTGTGGAACTGGCGCGCCGGGTACTCGACTGGCGGCAGCTTTCGAAGCTGCGCTCCACCTATACGGACGCCTTGCCCAGCTACATCAACCCCAAGACCGGCCGCGTCCACACCAGCTATTCGCTGGCCGCGACGTCGACCGGGCGGCTCGCCTCGACCGAGCCCAATCTGCAAAACATTCCGGTCAGGACCGAAGAGGGGCGCAAAATCCGCCAAGCCTTCATCGCCCCGCCGGGACATAAGCTGATCAGCGCCGATTACAGCCAGATCGAACTGCGCGTGCTGGCCCATGTGGCGGATATTGCGCAATTGAAGAAAGCCTTCGCCGACGGCCTCGACATTCACGCCATGACGGCTTCGGAGATGTTCGGCGTGCCCATCCAGGGCATGGACCCGATGGTGCGGCGGCGCGCCAAGGCCATCAATTTCGGCATCATCTACGGCATCTCGGCCTTTGGGCTTTCTAACCAACTATCGATCAGCCGCGAGGAGGCGGGCGAATATATCCGGACCTATTTCAAACGCTTCCCCGGTATCCGCGACTATATGGACGAGACCAAGAAGCAGGCGCGCGACAAGCTTTATGTCGAGACCATCTTCGGCAGGCGGATGCATTTCCCGAGGATCAATTCGCCCAATGCCTCGGAACGCGCCTTCCTCGAACGCGCCGCCATCAATGCGCCGATCCAGGGGGCGGCGGCCGACATCATCCGCCGCGCCATGATCCGCATGAACGCGGCGCTGGCGGAAGCAAAGCTGTCGGCGAAGATGCTGCTGCAAGTTCACGACGAACTGATCTTCGAGGCTGTGGAGGCTGAGGTCGACGCCACCATGGCGGTGGTGAAGCGCGTCATGGTGGCGGCACCCGAACCCGCCGTGAAGCTCACCGTGCCCTTGCAAGTCGATGCCCGCGCGGCAAGGAACTGGGAAGAGGCGCATTGAACAGGGGTCACGTCCCGCAAAAAGTGCGGTACACCTGCTCGCTTGCTTCCGGCGCTTCGGCATAGCGCGCTGCTTCCGGTTGATCTTCAAAGGGTTGTGACAAAACGGTGAGCATTTTTTCGAACGGCCCGAAGTCGCCGCGTTCGACGGCCGCCTGGATCATTTCCTCGACGCGGGTGTTGCGCGGGATGAAGGCGGGGTTCACGGACCGCATCAGGACGCGGCGTTCGTCCGTCGACTGAGGATCGCGGGCCAGGCGCTCATGCCAGCGCGGCAGCCAGTGTTCGAGGCCGGCCACTTCTTCGCCATTTGACAGCCTGCGGAACGTCACGGTGAAATCGGCCCGCGCCATCTGCATGGCATCGAGCAAGCCTTGAATCAGTTCGAGGTCACCGTCTTCCCCGGTCAGCAATCCAATCTTGCGGCGAAAGCCTGCCAGCCAGTGCTTGGTGAAAAGAGCGGCGAAGGTTTCGATTCTTTCGGTGGCCAGCGCAACGGCGCGTTCGCTGTCCGCATCGAGCAGTCCCAAAATCGTCTCGGCGAAGCGGGCCAGATTCCATTGGGCGATGGGCGCCTGGTTGCCATAGGCATAGCGGCCCATCTCGTCGATGGAACTGAACACGGTCATGGGATCATAGGCGTCCATGAAGGCGCAGGGGCCGAAGTCGATGGTCTCGCCCGACACCGCCATGTTGTCGGTGTTCATCACGCCATGGATGAAGCCCACCTGCAGCCATTGTGCAATCAGCTTCGCCTGGGTCTCCATGACGGCATCGAGAAGTGCGAGATAAGTTTGCTCCGCCCGGCGCGCCGCCGGGTAGTGGCGTTCGATCACATGATCGGCCAGCACCTTGATCGCCTCATGGTCGCCCCTGACGGCGAAATACTGAAAGGTGCCGACTCTGATATGGCTCGCCGCCACCCGCGTCAGAACCGCACCCGGCAGGATGGTCTCGCGGTAGACGTTCTCGCCGGTGGTTGCGGCCATCAGCGCCCGGGTTGAAGGGATGCCCAGCGCGTGCATGGCCTCGCTTACCAGATATTCGCGCAGCACCGGCCCCAGCGCCGCGCGCCCATCGCCGCGGCGCGAGAAGGGTGTCTGTCCCGCCCCCTTCAACTGGATGTCGCGGCGGCGGCCCTTGGCGTCGATCACCTCGCCCAGGAGGATGGCCCGGCCATCGCCAAGCTGCGGTACGAAATGCCCGAACTGGTGGCCGGCATAGGCCTGGGCCAGGGGTGCCGCACCCTCCGGGATGACATTGCCGACGGCCATCTCAGGCGTGAGGCAGCCAACGCCGATGCCCAATTCCGCCGCCAGAGCTTCGTTCACCTTGATGATCCGGGGTGCTGCGGCAGCGGTCGGCCGCACGCCCGCATAAAGTGCCGGCGGTAGCCGCGCATAGGAATTGTCGAAGGCGATGGCGGTGCTCATGGTTGCAATATAGGCCGTTCCAGCCCAAGTAGAACATAAAGATTTCTTTATGTCCTGATGGACAGGCCCGCGCACCGCTGCTATAGGAGCCGCCGATCACAGGACATGAGGACATGATGACCCGCACCGCCCCCGATTATCACGTTGCCGATCTCAAGCTGGCCGATTGGGGCCGCAAGGAAATCGACATGGCCGAAGTCGAAATGCCGGGGCTGATGTCCACCCGGGCCGAATACAAGGTACTGCAGCCTTTACGCGGCGCGCGCATCTCGGGCTCGCTGCACATGACCATCCAGACCGCCGTGCTGATCGAGACGCTGGTGGCGCTGGGCGCCGAAGTGCGCTGGGCGTCGTGCAACATCTATTCGACCCAGGACCATGCCGCCGCGGCGATCGCCGCCGCCGGCGTGCCAGTCGCGGCGATGGCCGAGGCGGCGTGGTCCTGCGTGGAGAAGATGTTGCAGCTCGCCCACCGCACGTC
>JANPCA010000235.1:0-2874 GCA_031430715.1 Hyphomicrobiales bacterium
CCATCGGCGTTGAACTTCGCGGTATAGAGGGTGCCTTCATCGAGCAGGCTGCCGCTGGCGGTGGCGGCGTCATAGGGCTTCGAAGAAACAAACTTGTAGATATACTCGAAACGCGAGTCGTCGCCCGAGTAGCAGACCACCGGTTTTCCGGCCACGGCGGGGGCAAACACCACACCCTCATGGGCGAAACGCCCGAGAGCCGTGTGCTTCATCGGCACGGACGCCGGATCGTAGGGGTTGAATTCGGTCATCCAGCCGAAAGTGTTGGGTTCGTTGCGATAGTCCTCGGCGGGCGATGCCGCTTTGCTTGAGGCATCGAAGCGGATGAATTCATCGGCACCGCCCACGGCCTTCTCCCAGCCATAGCGCGACTGCTTGTCGGGAACGCCATAACGCTTGTGCTCACGCGGCGGGTTCGGCTTGTCGTCCTTCGTGTCGGTGTTGACGAAATAGCCGGCCCAGTTCTCTTCGGACGCCATGTAGGTGTTCCAGGGGGTGAGGCCGTGGGCGCAATTGTTGAGCGTGCCGCGGGTTCTGGTGCCGTCCGGGCTGTATTTGGTGATCAGGTGGGCCGAGCCGCGGGCCGGGCCGGCGATCGTCATCTCGGTCAGGCCGGTGACGCGGCGGTTCATCGGGTCGGCGGCGATGGCCCATTGGCCATCCGCTGCCTTCTTGATGCGGATGACCGAGCAGCCATGACCGTTGATCTCGGCCAGCACCTCGTCGGCGTCACGCATGCCATTGGCATCGAACACCACTCCTTCGCTGCCGAGCTTCTGGCCCTTCCATTTGGCGGCGTGATAAAAGCGCGGCTCGATATATTCGTGGTTCATTACCAGGAGGCCGTCTTCCGAGGAACCGTCGATGGCGAAGAAGTGCATGCCATCGTGGTGGCTGCCCATCTGCAGGGCCTGGTCGGCGCCGCTGACGGCGCCTGGCTTGTATTCGGGCGCCGTGCCGTTGATCGGCGTGCCCCAGGGGGCCAGCACCTGGACCTTGTAGCCTTCGGGAACGGTGACCTTGTCATCGAGGTTCAGCGGCACCGCCTTGAACCCCAAGAGGCCCGAGGTGGCGGCTTCTTCGGCGAGTGCCTTCTTGGCGGTGAGGGCGGGCATGCCATAGAGGCTGGTCGCCAGCGCCGCGAGGCTGCCAAGGACGAAACCCCGGCGCGAGGCGCGGGCCTCGGCCACGTCATAAAACGTGGGGTTGGCCGATGTATTGCTGGGGCGCTCGTCGCCATGGGCGTAATCCGGCGACAATGTGTGATCGGGGTAGTCGTGCTCGTAAGCGGACATGCCTGCCTCCTTTTGCTGCTTCGTGCTTGGGATCGCCAGCGGTGTTGACCCACCGAACCGGCGCTGCCCAGGCGTTCTAGGAAGCGCTTGTGACGGTTCGATTACAAGTCAAATGTCAGTAGAGCCCGCCGCTGTCCGGATCGACGACGATCGCGGCCAGGGTCACATGGCGGGGCCTGGTGATGGCGAAGATCGCGGCTTCGACGATGTCGCGGTTGGTGGCCCAGGACGTATTGGGCGGTACCGCATTCCACTCCGCCTCGTTCAAGGGCGAGATGTCCTTGATGTAGGAGGGATAGATGGCGCTGACCCGCACCGGCCTGCCCTTCAACTCCTGGCGCAACCCGTCGTTCATGCCGGCCTGGCCGTGCTTGGCCGCGTAATAGGCGACCGAGGCGCCCAAGAGCGGCGTATTGGCGATGCCGGAGATCGACACGACATTGAGAATGTCGCCCGCCCCCGATTTCTCCAGCAGCGGGATCAGCCCGCGGGTGAACAGCAGCGTGCCGGTGACGATTCCGGTGATGGCCTGGCTGATGGCATAGGCGTCATTGTCGTGGAGCTTGCCCGGCAGCCATTGCGCGGCATTGTTGATGAGCACGTCGAGCGCCTTGCCCTCGTCGCGGAGCTTCTTGGCATAGAGCGTCACGGCGCTGATGTCGGCCATGTCGAAGGTCACCGTCTCGGGCCTGGTGCCGGTACGCAGCCGGATCGATTCGGCCAGCGAAGTGAGGTTCTCGGTGTTGCGCCCGGTCAGGATGAGATCGGCCCCCTGGTCGGCCAGGACCACGGCGAAAGCAGCACCCAGGCCCCGGCCCGCACCGGTGACGATCATGCGTTTTCCCGAAAGACTCATGGTTCAGGTTCCCTAAAACGTATCGGCGGCATCGACCATTCTTGCATAGAACGCGATGATCAGCGCTGCAATCACCGTAAGCCCCAGCGCCACCGGCAGGCTGGTCAATTGCGCCGCAAAACCGATCAGCGGCGGCCCGGCGAGGAAACCGGAATAGCCAAAAGTCGTGACGGCTGCGATGCCGCGCCCCGGCGCATCGGGCTCGACCCTGCCGCCGCCCGCGAACAGTACCGGTGCCACGTTGCCCATGCCGAGGCCGGCGAAAACAAAGGCTGCAATCGCAATGCCGGGCCAGGGTACGGCGAGCGCCACGGCGGTGCCCGCCGCCGCCATCAGGGCACTGATTGTGACCATGCGCACCGCACCCACTTGCAAGCGCAGCCAGTCGCCGGTCATCCGCGCCGTCGCCATGCCGGCCTGATAGAAACCGTAGGCCAGGGCCGCGAAGCTGGCATCCACCAGGAACTTCTCGCGCATCATGATGGCTGCCCAGTCGAGGATCGAACCCTCGATCATCAGGGCCAGGAAACACAAGCATCCAAGGCCGATGGTGGCCCGGCTCGGCCAGGCGAAATGCGCACCCGACAGGCCCTTGTCGGCGGCGGCCGGCATCAAGTAGCGGATGGCCGAAAGATGCAGCGCCAGGCAAAAGGCGGCCGTCATCAGCGCCTGGCCATGGGCACCGAAGTAGTGCAGCAGCGCGGCGCCGAGAAAGGCGCCGAG